>NJEH01000032.1 GCA_002254595.1 Thermofilum sp. ex4484_15 | reverse complement strand
TACGAGATGCCACCTTATTACGATCCGTTAATAGCTAAGTTAGTAACGTGGGGTAAGGATAGGCTTGAGGCGCTAAATAGGATGCGTAGAGCTCTCTCGGAGTATATAATAGAGGGGGTTAAAACGAACTTGCCTTTTCACGAGGCTTTGTTCTCTAATACTAACTTCGTTAGGGGGGAGTTAAGCAGGGGATTGGTGGAAGAGGTAATTAAGAAGCTTAAGGAAGGGAGGAAGGTTAAATTACCGCTAATAAACCGGTTTGAGAAGGAGATTAACGTCGTTAGCGGTTGGAAAATTTCCGCTAGACTTATGGAGGTTAATTACTTCCAGGGGAGCCCTTAGTGAATTTAGCTAAGAGTAACTTAGTGCCTTCAGTTAAAGGTAACTTTAAGGCATCCCTTAACGGAAACCAACGAGCATCCATGGCATCATCGCCTGGCTTCACTTCATCGGTTAAGGGACTAGCTAAGAAATCGAGAATTACGTAATGATATTTAACTTTACCTTTTTCATCTCTTACTATTACTTCGTGAACGTAAAACTTATCAGTTACCCTTACTTTTATTCCCGCTTCCTCCATTACCTCCCTAACTACTGCATCTTTAAGATTTTCCCCTACATGTACTAAACCCCCAGGTACGGCCCATAACCCTTTACCCGGTTCTTTAGCTCTCTTAACCAGGAGTACCTTTCCCTTCTTTACTATTAGCCCTCCTACTCCTATCATAGGGTACTTAGGGTACTCCCTATCCATATCGCCACCTTACTCTTTAAGAATAAGGTAGGGTAAATTTAACGTTAGTTTTCCGCTTAGAAGTTACGTCAACATTATATTATGAGGAGTTAATCCTACCTTCTGGGGTAAGCTACGGAACTTCGGAAAGGTACGTTCTTGGATCAGGACTATCTATTGGATTCCTACGGTTTAATACATAGAGTACTTAGCTCCATGCATCCTCGAGAAAGGGTTCTAACCTTCCCTAAGTACTTATTTACCGGTAAAGGCGCCTGGAGGGGTTATGAAAGATTGGTAACTAAGTACGACGTAGACCATATCTATAAGGCCATTGATAAGTTCAAGTGGTTACTTAAGGAGTATTTAGTGCCCTTGCCCAGTTTTAATAGGAAGCTATTTTCTGTACCGGTTAAATACATAATAAAACACTATATGCCCGAAACTTGGTTAATTAAGGCTAAACGTAGGTATTTAGATCCGTTAGAGGATAAGGCATTACGTTTAGCTATGGAGTTAAGCGATGTAAGCGGAATCCCCTTAGATTCCTTCGGCGTTACTGGTTCTATACTTATAGGTATACATAACTTAACCCTATCGGATATAAACTTAGTGGTTTATGGGAGGAAGGAGGCTGAGGAGGTAAGGAGTAGCTTAAGGGAGTACTTACATAGGAGGGGTAAGTTAAGGGGTTTAAGTAATAATGAAATTCTGACATTAGCTTTAAATGTCTCCAAGTCTAGGGCGATCCCTTTACATTATGCTGTGAAGTTATACGAACATCGGTGGAGGAGGGGCTTCTTCGAAGGCGTACCCTTTTCCGTAAACCCGGTACCTAAGGTAACCGAGCTTCCTTCATTATATGCGGACGTTACCTTTTATCCTTTAGTACCGGTAACTGTTAAGGTTAAGGTAAGGAAGGACCTAAGCCTATTTTACCCGCCGGCTTGTGAGGTAAGCAATGTAACCTTCATAGAAGGACCTAAGATCGAGCCTTTACTTAAGGTGATAAGTTATGAAGGCCTTTACTCAGATATCATGATAGAGGGGTATGAGCTACTAGTTAGGGGACTTTTACAAAGGGTTAAGGAGGGAAGTAGGACGTATTACTGCGTAACGGTAGGGGTGTCTGAAATTAGGGGAGGAGGTTATATATTGCCTTTAAATGCCTAGAACCCTTACTCCCTCATTATAACCTACTATTACCCTCCTGGGTTTCCTCAAGGAGAAAATACCATTCTCTAAAACCCCGGGTATCGAATTAACCTCCCTTTCGATATCGCTTGCATCCTTTAACCCCCCCTCTATTTCACAATCCAATAACAAATTACCATTATCGCTAATTATAGGCCCGTTTTTGCGCTTCGCTATTCTCAACTTAGGTTTAAATCCAAATTTCCTCTCAAGTTCAACGCTTACATACTTCCATGCTAGTGGTAGTACCTCTATTACGAGCGGAGCTTTTTCCCCTATCCTACTACTTAGCTTCGAGCTATCAACTATTACTACATACTCCTTAGAGGAGTAATCTATGAGTTTCTCTCTTGCCAAAGCCCCTCCCTTACCCTTAAGTAAGTTTAAATCCTCATCTACTTCATCTGCTCCATCTATCGCTAACTCTAGTTCCTCTACGCTATGAAATGGTCTAACCTTAATTCCTAATTCCGATGCAATTAATTCCGTGGATAATGAAGCTGGTACTATCTCTACCTCTAAGCCCTCGCACTTAACTCTCTTAGCTAGCTCCCTTAGAAATAGGTTTATCGTACTTCCGGAGCCTACTCCTATCGTCATCCCATCCCTAATTAATCTGAGCGCTTCGATTACGGCGTTAAGTTTAGCTCTTAGGGAATTCCTACTTGCCTCCATGGTACTCGTTACTTGAAGGTATAAAGCAATTCCTTAAACTTACCTCTGAATTCCCTAACTTCCTCAGCTACCTTAGCCGGGTCTTCCCTTTTAATGAGCACTTTATAGAAGTATTCAGCTAAAACTTCCATATCCCCCTCCCTCATACCTATCCTGGTTACCTCCTGTACTCCTATCCTTATACCAGATGGATTCTTTATGTCTTCAGGCCTATCCCACGGTAACATATTTTTATTAACTATTATATTGGCCTTCTCAAGCATCAAGGCTACTTTAGTCCCTCCACCTAATTCCCTAACGTCCAATAATACTTGATGAGTTTCGGTAAATCCCTTCTTCTCCCCTAACACCTTAAATCCCCTATTATACAAGCACTCAGCTAATCTCTTAGCGTTCTTAATTATCTGAGAGGCATAAGCTTCTCCGAAGTAAAGCATTTCTACAGCTGCCATAGCTGTAGCCGCTAACCTATGTAAATGGTGATTAGAAACGAATACCGGGAATACTACTTTCTTGACTTTCTTGTAAATTTCTTCTTCATTAGTTAAAATAACCCCTCCTTGGGGTCCAGGGAAGGTCTTATGGGTAGATGAAGTAACTACGTTAGCTCCTTCCGATAGGGGGTTAGGGTATTTACCGCCGGCTATTAAACCTAGAACGTGAGCGGCATCGAATATTATCTTACTACCTACTTCATTAGCAGCATCTCCTAATTCCTTAACGGGATGGGGGAAGAGTATCACTGAGGCTCCTAATACTACAAATTTAGGCCTTACTTCCTTAATTAGCTTAGAAGCCCCTTCAACGTCTATATTAAATTCCTCGACGTTAAAGGGTAGGGGTAAAGGTTTTAATCCTAAAGCTCCCATAATGCCGTATTTAGAGTGACTTACGTGGCCTCCTCCAGGCAAAGGGCATATACAAGTGGTATCGCCGCTTTTGCCTAAAGCGTAAAACACGGCCCCGTTAGCTATGGTGCCCGAAATAGGCCTCACATCTATGTATTTAGCCTTAAATAATTTCCTCATCAATTCCTCGCATAATACTTCAATTTCATCTATGTACTTAGTACCCTGGTAGAACCTCTTAAACGGCAGCCCTTCTGCATACCTATGCATAGCATCGGAGAGGTAAAGCGAATCTACTAACGGAGAAGTCAAGTTTTCCGAAGCTATTAGGTTGACGGTTTCCTCCCTCCTCCATTTGTTATGGGCTTCGTTAAGCTTTAAAATTCTTAAGGCCTCCCCGGGTAATTCCACTTACCCACCCGTAAGATTATTGTTAAACCTTCTTAAATACGGTTCCCTTCTAATAGGAGAATCCATGGTCATTAATGGAACTAAAAATTTATATTTTATATAGACTCCCTATTTTGTACGGAAACCCCTTAAGGAGGGTTGCTAGGTAATGTACTCCACTAGGGGTATAGGTAAGAAATTATCACTACTATTGCTTTTAGTAATGGTTACAGGGTTCATAGCCCCTCACTTAGCCTTAAGCAAGGGACCCGTAACGATAACGATTGCCATGGCCGCTGGTTACCACGTTGATGCCCTAAAAGCTATCTTGAAGTACTGGGAGAAGGAGCACCCGGATATAAAGGTTAGGATCTTGGCTTTCGGCTACCACGATCTATACGAGAAGATAGTAATAGATATGAGGGAGGGTAGGGGCAGTTACGACGTAATAGAAATAGATGATCCTTGGATGCCCGAGTTCTGCGCTGCTGGTTGGTTAACCAACATAGATGAATTAGCTAAGAAGGTAGGTATAACCATTAATTATAGCGATTTCGTAGATACGGCTTTGTGGGTAGGTAGATGTCCTTACAAGACTGGGGCCCAGTACGCCTTACCGGAGTGCGGTAATGTAGAGTTAATGGCGTATAGGGTAGACTTATTTAAGAAATATGGATTACCTTGCCCGCCTAAAACTTGGTCGGAGGTACTGAAAGCCGCGGAGATCATTAGTAAACATGAACCTGGCATCTACGGTACTGTGATGAGAGGACTTAGGGGTAATCCTATAGTCTCTAACTTCTTACCGGTATTCTGGGCCTTCGGGGCTAGGATAATAGATGAGAGAGGAGTACCTAGGGTTAATAGTAGCGAGGCCGTAGAAGCATTAAAGATATGGTTAGCTTTAGCTAAGTACTCGCCGCCGGGTATGAGTACTTTCTCCTCCGACCAAGTTAAGGCGTATCTCTATGAGGGTAAGGCCGCTATAGCTACTGAGGTATGGCCTGGATGGATAGGTCAACTAGATAATCCCGAGGTATCAAAGGTAGTAGGTAAGGTAGATATATGCGTACCTCCAGGTGAAAAGACCCACCCATCGCCCATGATAGGAGTATGGCTATTCGGTATACCGCACTCCTCTAAGCACAAGGTAGAAGCACTAAAGTTCGTAGTATTCGCTACCAGTGCCGAGATGCAGAAAATAAAGGCGTTAGCTACGGGTTATCCGCCTACTAGGAAGAGCGTTTACTTAGATCCCGAAGTAGTTAAGAAGTATAGGTGGTATCCAATACAATTGAAGGCTTTAATGACTTCAAGGCCTAGGCCTAGGGTACCTGTATGGGCTGAAATAGAGTCCATACTAGGGCTTTACCTCTCTAAGGCTTTAATAGGCGAAATGAGCCCCCAACAAGCCCTTAACGCCGCTAATGCCGAAATATTGGAGGTATTAAAGGAAGCTGGCATTTACAAAGGAGGGTAACGGCTTAGATGAACCCCAAGCTAAAGGATAAGTTAACTTCCTATTTTTTTATACTACCTTCGTTAGTGATATTCACCTTATTAACTATTTACCCGATGATGGAGACCGTTAGGCTTAGCTTCTACAGATACTATTATATAAGGCAGAGGGTATGGTTTGTAGGGTTTAAGAATTACGTTTGGTTACTTAAGAATGATCTCTTCCTAAGGGCCATTTTCAATACCTTGGAATTCGACTTCATGGCTACTTCCCTTCAGTTTCTGATAGGGTTATTATTAGCCTTAATATTTAACGTAGAATTCAAGCTCAGGAAGGTCTTTTTACCGTTCGTAATATTACCTATGTTATTACCTCCAGTAGCTGTGTGTTCGGTTTGGAAGTTAATGCTAGATTATAGGTTCGGTATAATAAATGACGTAATGGATTACGTAGGTTTACCTAGGTTGAATTGGCTAGGCGACCCTAACTTGGCTATGCTATCCATAGTAATAGTGGATACTTGGCAATATACGCCATTCGTGTTCTTAGTGCTATTGGCCGGTTTACAATCGATACCTAGGGAACTCTATGAAGCCGCTATGATAGACGGTGCAGGCAAGTTCGATAGGTTTAAGAACGTAACTTTACCCTTACTTAAGCCTTTCATAATGGTAGTAATACTACTTAGGGTGATAGATACGTTTAAGATATTCACTAAACCGGCGCTCATCACCGGAGGGGGTCCTGGAGACGCTACAGAGACCTTAACGCTTTACTTCTACAAGGAAGCTTTTAAATTCTTTAAGTTAGGTATAGGTTCCGCGGCAGCTGTAATTATGACCGTAATAGTAGGGGTAGTTAGCTTAGTATACTTACTTAAGGTGAAGATGTGATAGTTATGGGCGGTAAAACGTCTAAGGTTGAAAAAATAGCCTTCTATACCGTCTTAGCGCTAGTAATGGTGTTAGTACTTTTCCCGATTTACTGGATGGCTGTAACCTCCATTAAGACGGAGGGGGAGGTTATAACCGAAGTACCCGTTTGGATACCTACCGTAGCGACTTTAGAACATTATAAAGAAGTAATAATAGACATGGAGTTCGTAAAATATATAGTTAATACGGCTATAGTTTCGGTAATAGCTGTACTGATATCCTTAATAACTGGCGCCTTCGCGGCTTACGCTTTAGCTAGATTACCCTTACCGGCTAAATTAGCAAGCAGTTTCCTCTTCTTCGTATTACTGATTAGGATGTTGCCTTCCGGAGCCTTCGTAATACCACTTTACCTAATATTAGATCGATTGAACTTAATAAATACCTTACTAGGTCTAGCTATAGCGTATCAAGTTTATACTTTGCCCTATAGTATTTGGTTATTATTAGGTTTCTTTAGGGCGTTACCTTCCGAGCTGGAGGAAGCAGCTATGGTGGATGGGGCGTCTAGGCTTATCATACTTAAGGACGTAGTATTCCCCATGATAGCACCCGGCCTAGCAAGTACGGCTATACTTAACTTTATAATGTGCTGGGGGGAATACCTTTACGCGTTGATCTTCCTCTCCTCGCCTGACGTACTAACGGTATCGGTAGTTATAGGAGGTTTCATTACTGAGTACGGTACTCTATGGGGTGAGTTATGCGCAGCTGCCCTACTTTCCTCATTACCCGTCTTAGCTTTCTCATTTTACGTTCAAAAGTATATTATAAGGAGTTACATGATGATATCTAAGTGAATGGTTATATCTCTACGTTACTTAGTATCTTAGAAAGAGCAACTCTTCCTTCCTTTTCGAAAAGAGGAGGGTCCCAATCCTCCTTTATTATTTTCCTTAAGGCCTTTACCCTAACTTTTTTAACAGGATCATAACCTTTCCTTACTTTAACTTCCTTATAAATTAAAATACCCTTCCTTTGCCAACTAGGTACCTTAGCTACGTTAATGCCCGTCTCCCTAAATATTAATTCGTGAAGCTGAGATGCCTTTAAGCCTTTAAGTAACTCATGGGCTTCTTGGGGTTTTAGCCCCTTAGAAAGTAATGAATAATAAGCATAGGAGTTTAAACAATTACGCCAAGCCTCATTCTGCCTCCATATTAAGTAATCCAGGATACCTTCCTTACCTACTATTACCGCCCTAGCATCGAAGGCCACTTTTACTCTAACCCCTTTGATCTCTAAGAGCTTTAAGGAGAAGGTACTGGAAACTAAGCTTGCTATTACGGATACTATCTTCTCTAAACGCCTAGAGAAGATATTCTCCTTTAGGAATAATATGTTAAGTTCGTCGGAGAAGAGGTATATTAACGCTGGATTAAATCCCCCTTCGTATACTGATTTAGCGCTTTCCACCATTAACTTAGCGAAGCTTACGTCGTAAGGTTTAGAGAACCCTAATTCAGTTAATAACTTACGGAACCCCCTCCCATCTACCCTGATGAAGAAGGGTATAGGGGGTAAGCGTAAACCGCTGAAAACTTCGCATGCCTTAAACTTAAGTGCTAAATTCTCCAATTTAACCCCCTCTGAAAGATTTACTAGTTTTTATATTAATACAAATAGTGAAATCCAATGGCCAAGGTGAATGAGGTTGGACTACTTAATAGATAGGGCCTTAATAATTACCATGGATGAAAGAGGTAGAGTGATAAGGGAAGGGGCCATTTACATCGAAGACGGAGTAATAAGGGCAGTAGGTAAGAGGAGGGAAGTGCGTAAACGTTACAGTACTGATAATGTTATCGAAGCCGGTAAGCTAATAGTACTACCCGGCCTAATTAGCGCTCACACGCATGTAGCTATGTCCATAATGAGGGGATTGGCTTCTGATAGGGAGGACGTAATATCCAGAGTTTATTGGCCCTTAGAGGAAGCGCTCGACGAGGAAATAGTTAAGGCTGGAGCGTTATTAGGAGGAGCTGAAGCGCTCCTTTCTGGGTTAACTACGGTAGCTGATCATTATTTCTTCATGGAGAAGGTAGCTGAAGCCTTCAAGGAGTTAGGGTTAAGGGGGGTATTAGGACATACTATCATGGATTTAAAAGGTCCTTGGAAGGGAGAAGAACAGTAGAAAAGTGAGGAAATGAGGATTCTTGCTGTGACTGGGAAGAGAGCGGAAAGCATCCTGAAGGAAGCGTTGCGTGAATGGGAGCGA
>NJEH01000031.1 GCA_002254595.1 Thermofilum sp. ex4484_15 | reverse complement strand
CCAGTGGCCATACCGAAGATAGCTTCCAATATCTTCCCATCTTGGGCTAACGGTTTCTTCTTCCTCGCGGCTAGTGAGATAATATCGTTGGGAAACGTCAAATATGAATTAAAGGGAATAGGCTCTAGGATAGTAAGGTTAATTGCTAATAACGATTACATGGGACTATATATAGCCTTAACCTTTTCTGCTTTATTAAGTGTACTCCTTACCGAGTTAATCTTTAGACCTCTACTCATTTGGTCTGAAAAGTACAAATTGGAAACTATAGCCAAGCCGATGCCGGTTACTGAAGTATGGCTAGGTAGATTAAGTTTAAGGAGGGTAAGGAGAATAGGAAGAAGGATCGCTTTAAAGGTACCAAGTTTTGACCTAAGGAGGAGGGTAAAAGTAGTTTATTATCCTAAGCTAGTTAAAGGCTTCTCGTCGGCTTTCAAAGTGCTTGTACCCGTTTCGTTAATTTCGTTCTTAATGCTTCTAATAATAGCCAGTAAGGACTTTAGGGATGCCCTAATGCTCCTAACAGAGTTAAATTACTTAAAGTATACTGCACTAGCCTTAATTTACTCAACGCTTAGAATTTTAGCCACCTCTCTCCTAACTATGTGCTGGATAATTCCCTTAGCCTTTTACTTATATTTTAGGCCTAAGTTAGAGCGCCTAACCTTGTTAATCTTTCAAGTATTAGCCTCTATACCGGCTCCGCTTTTTTATCCCGTGATTTTGAAAGTATTTAAGGGAAGTCTTATCGAGTTAGGCGTAATCTTAATGTTAATGCTGGCTTCTCAATGGTATCTTTTCTACAACATATATGATGGACTTAAGAGATTCCCCTATGAACTAGAGGAAGTACTAAACCTTTACAGAGTGAAGGGATTATATAAGTTAAAAGTAGCTTTAGTACCTGCTATTATGCCCTCCCTCTTTACCGGTTTGGTAACGTTCATAGGAGGTTGCTGGAATGCATTAGTAATCGCAGAGGAACTTAGACCAGGAGTAGGGGTAAATATAGGGATAGGTAAAGAATTAATAAGTTACACTAATGCAGGGTACTTACCAGGCCTTTATGCCACACTACTAATAATGGTACTTTTCATAATGGGGTTAAATAAGGGTTTATGGAGACCACTAAGGGATTATATTATGAATAGGTTTAGTTATGAGGCTTAACTATGGGTAAAGTGCTCTTAAGCGTAAGGAATGTAAGTGTAGACGTAAAGTTAGGGAGTAAAGGAATAAGGATACTGGATAACGTGACCTTCGATTTAAGAGAGGGTGAATTCTTGTCGATAATAGGCCCTAGCGGATGCGGTAAGAGCACTTTACTAAGGGTAGTAGCCGGCCTCATAAGGCCCAGTAAAGGGTACGTCCTCTTCAATGGTAAGCCCTTACTTAGACCTACCCCTAAAATAACTATGGTCTTTCAGAACTTCGCTCTCTTCCCTTGGCTTACGGCTTTAGAAAATGTAGAGCTAGCTTTAATAAATTCCGTTAAATCGGAGGAGTTAAGAAGAAGGAAGGCTAGAGAGGCCTTAAGGTTAGTAGGCCTAGAGGGGTTCGAGGACGCGTTACCTAGGGAATTAAGCGGGGGGATGAAACAGAGAGTAGGATTTGCTAGGGCACTAGTTTCAGAGCCCGATATACTATTGATGGATGAGCCCTTTAGTAACTTAGACGCCCTTTCTGCTGAGCATTTAAGGAGGGAGGTAGAGGTACTAGTTAAAAGAGAGGACATAGCACCTAAAGCCGCCCTCATGGTAAGTCACAACGTAGAGGAGGTCGTTCAATTATCGGACAGGGTTCTAGTCTTTAGCGGTAGGCCCGGTAAGATTATAGCTCAAGTAGATATAGATCTACCTAGGCCTAGGAGTCCTAGGTTACCTAGATTCTCGAAATACGTAGATGAGCTTTATTCGCTATTAAGCTATTAAACCTAAGCTAAGACTTAAGCACTTCTCCTCATAATGTAAAATTTACCTTCATCGCTTGAATAGTGAAAGAGCCCAGAATAAACTCCCCACTCTATTAGCGTTAAATTTAACTCCTTAAATTCCTCATCTCCACTCTCCCTTAATAGGCCTTTACGCTTAAGTTCTTCTACTAATTCCCCTAAGGTAAATTCCCCCTTTTCGCTGAGTAGTTCCATTGCCGTCTTAAACGGCTCTACCTTTACTAACCTTTCCCTTAATAATTCCCTCCTTCGCTCCCCTTCCTTTACTACCTTCTCCCCTAAGTCCGTAAGCATTACATCTCCACCTTCTACTTGAACTAGCCCTAAAAGTTCAGCAGCCCTGAGCTCGTTAAGTATTTCATCTAGGTCGAAATCGTAATCCTCCGCTAACCTATACACATCCGTATAACGATTATAGGAGAAGTAGAGTACATCCAGTAAACCTAGTACGTTCCCTATCTTAACATTGGGTAAGAAAGGAGATATGTAGCTTTGCTTCATAGATCCCTCTCACTCTATAATCCTTAAAGGGGTTTAAGTATTAAACATTTCTATTTTTAGTGGTTCTTAAGGAGGTAACCAAGGACCTCTTGTAACAAGACATCAACGTTAATTTTCCTTAAGGCAGAAATTCTATAAACCTTGTCCTGTAAAATTCTAGTTACCTCCTCTATTTTCTCCTTAGGGGTTATATCTACCTTATTTAACGCCTTAATTATAGGTACACCCTTAAACGATTCCTCTACCTCCCTAAGCACCTTCAGCTGCCTTTCTAAAGGATAACCACAAGTTTCTGAGGGGTCTATAAGGAATATTATTACCCTCGCTAAGTACCTTAAAGCTAGGACGGCTTGTAGTTCTATCTTGTTCCTAGAGGAAAGAGGCCTATCAAGTAATCCAGGGGTATCTACTATTTGCACCTTACTTCCGTCGTCCATTTCTATATGACCTACCGTTAGTGACTTAGTCGTAAAGGGATACTCCCTTACCTCCGGTTTTGCCCTAGATAGAACCCTGACTAAGGACGACTTACCTACATTAGGAGGACCAGCTATAACTATCGTCTTAACTTCTGGATCTATAGCCTGAAGCCTCCCTAAGGTTAATTGATACCCCCTTATTACCTTTAAATCCTCCTTTAAACTATCCATCACAGAGAAGTACCTACCTAGCGCCTCCTTCTTTACTAACTTTACTTCCCTAATATTCCTCGCTTTCCTTAACTTATCCCTCTCCTCATCGAGTATCCCTTCAAGTACCTTACTAGCCGAATAAAGTTTAGCTAACGCTTTTTTAAAACGGTTTATATCTATCAATAAACTAGTTAGTTCCCTATAAAAGGGGTGTAAATTATCTATCCTAGGTACACTTAAACATATTCTCCTAAGCCTAATTATGGTATAATTGTATAGTGTAGAAAGGTAGGCTAGGGATGTCGTCTTTACCTTTACTAATTTATCACCCTTAAGACCTAAGTTCCTCTTCTTAGCCCTACTAATAGCTATCTTAATTATTTCCTCAGGGTCATTAGGAGCTATTACCATCCTGCTGAAAGGTTGCGAAACCATAATATTCCCTAGCGGAAAAAATATAGTCTACTTATTGATATCATTAGCGGAGGTTAAAAATGGCTACAGAATCGTATTTACCCGGCGCTACTACTATAGGCCTAAGGTGTAAGGACGGTGTAATCTTAGCCTCTGAAAAGAGAGTAAGTTACGGGTTTACGTTAGTAAGTAAGGCAGGTAAAAAGGTATTTAAAATAAATAATAGGTTAGGGTTAGCTTGTGCAGGTATGATAGCTGATATGCAAGCTATAGCTAGGACTTTAGCAGCCGAAGTTAACCTTTACGAATTAGAGAATGGTAGGATAATGCCTATTAAAAGCGCTGCTAAGCTATTATCGGTAATACTATTTAACAGGAGATACACGCCGTATCTTACTGAGACCTTAATAGGGGGGATAGATAACGAAGGGCCTCATTTATTCGTATTAGATCCGATAGGCTCCCTTATAGAGGACGATTATGCAGTATTAGGTACTGGCGCCAAGATAGCTATAGGTATTATTGAGACTAGTTACAAAAAGGATGTAAGCGTAAAGGAAGGTAAGGATTTAGCTATAAGGGCTATAAAGGCAGCTACCAGTAGGGACGCCATTAGTGGTGACGGGATAGATGTATTAAGTATAACTAATCAGGGGGCTGAAGAGGAGACTATACCATTAGCCCCCTCCATTTAGTAGCAGTTCGATATAGTCAATTATCGCACCTATCGCTCTAGATATCGTGATTTCATCTCCCTTTCTATAAGCGTTAATTAACTTAACCTTAATGTACGGAGATGCTTTAGCCGCTACCTTTATCATTCTAACCATAGCCTTCTTACCGTCCGAATTTAAGTAACCCTTAGAGAAGAACTCCTCCCTTCTATTCGAGAAGTTAACCAACATCCTCCTCAGTTCGGTAAGATTACCCTCTTCCGACTTTCTAAATTCCTTCATTATCTCCTTAACCTCTTAATGAAGATTATATCATCCCCGTAAGCATAAGTTAAGTATTTTAACTTTTCAAAGCCCTCCTCCCCCCTCCTTACTTCTTTGTATCCTAATTTCCTGAATAAGTTTATGGAAGCTATATTAGAACCTTTAGTACTAGCGGCAACGTAAGATTCTGACCAACTTTTAAATAATTCCTCTGAAGACGTTATTAGCTTACTGGCTATCCCTCTCCTCCGATATCTAGGTGAAACCGCTATGTAATCTATTACTCCAACTCCACCCAATTCCTCGCTGAAGGTTTCAAATAGCTCAACGACACCCATTACTCTACCGTTCAATAGGGCTGCTAATACATAAGTGTACTTGAGGTCGTTGAGAGCCCAATGAAGTTCCTTCCCCCTAAAGGATAACCTTAAAACCTTCCTCGCTTCCTCTAATTCGCTCTCCTCCAGCTCTCTTATAATTACCTTCTCCACGCCACCTCATCCCCCTTCATCTTTATTAGGTCTTCTAATTGAACTAAGGAGCACTTTATGGCTTCCTCAATAGCTTTTTTAGCCTCGGATAATAAATGTTCAAGGCATACCGCTTTAGCGTTACTTAAAGCTCCTCTAAGGTTTACATAAGGTAGTATCCTCTCCTCGCCAGGTATTACCCTGTAATCTGGTATGCTCCTCAGGACCTCTATAGCCTTATCTAACTTACCCTGCTTCAATAACGCTTCGGCTTTCTCTACTTTTTTAAGGTCTTCTTTAATTAATAATTGTGGTAGAAAGGTAGTAGAAAAGGGCAGGAAGGTTTCCTCGTAGCGCCCCTCGTAGGTAACGGAAATCAGTTTCCTTCTCAAACGCCTAGCTTTTTCCTCATCTAAGGACATTCCTCTTATTAATTCAATAACTTTAGCTGCCTCCTGATACTTATCCTTCAGATAGGATAGCTCACCTTCAACGTATTTCCTAAACGCCTCATAACGCAAAATAGAGGACCCTTTCCTAATTAAGGAACGTAGTATACTCCGTGTTACTTCATATGCTTCCTTTACTTTGGTCCATATAATTATCTCCTCAGAGTCGATATCAGTATGGTATATTTCCAAGAGTTGATCTAGGGAGTTAACCGTAAGGGCAGGTACTCCCTCCTTACTAAAGCTAAAACTATCAAATATCGCGGAATCTAAGTCGTAGGATATGGTCTGATTATAGTTTAGTACTTCCTTAACGCCTTCTATTAAATCAGGTCCGCTAGCGTTAATACGTATGGGCGACGAACCTACGACGTCTATATTTACTACCGCTAAAATTTCATCCAATTCCCCCCTCTCCTTTAATATGGAAACGTAATTCCTAGATCCCCAAATCCAGTACCAAGGGCTGTAACCAGGCGCGCCCGATTCTTCCCCCCCGAATATTACGTAATTAACTCCGTCTGAGAACTCCTTTGCTAAAGCTAATACCAATGCTACCCCTAACCTATTATCTGTAAAGCCGTTAAACCATCTATCATAGTGAGCTGTTAATAATATACCCTCTCTCCTTCCAGCTTCTACTATATGAGTAGTAGCCTTGTGATTTAACTTAACTTCGGAGAAGACCCTTACTTTAACCCCTCTACGGGCTCGCCTAACTAACCTTAAGCCCTCGCTACGTTCTATTACTAAGGCCGGTATTGGAGGGGGGGCTCCAGGCCCCCATTTATAATTTCTCTCAAAGGTTATTACTATACGCCTTAGCCTATTGGGATAGGGATCGAAGAAAATTACCGCCTTAGCTCCCTTAGCTACCGCGTTCATATACTGCCAATTTATGTCGTCCAAGCTATCTTTAAACCACTCTAAGAGTACTATATTATCTTCAGCCTTTACCCCCCTCCACTCCCTTTCGTAAAGACCCCAACCCGCGAAGACTAATTTACCTTCTACGTCGCCGCTGGGAGTATAGGGAAGCGCTTCAGCTCTCAACTCCCTATTCCCTATTTCCACGAAGGAGACCCTAGGGGACCAACTCATGCAGGTTATCGGTATAAGCTTTGTTTCTAATCCTATACTCTCGAAGAAACCCCTCAACTTCTCCGCTACTTCCCTATCTCTCTCGCTACCGGCTATTACCTCGCCTTTACCTACATAGTTTAGTAATGCCATCACTTCGTCCCTAAACGGCATATGCTACCACCTAATATAGGGTGCCTTTAATAATGAGTAGCTTACAGCTTTTAAATAATTAAGTGCAGGTAGTATGAGGTGAAATTCATGGCTGTTAAAGACTTTTATAAGGGAATAACTAAGATAAGAAAGGCTTTTCTTATGCAGATGTTCTCCTACCTCATAAGTTTAATAACATTACTATCCCTAGCAAACTTACGTTTAACGCCTCCTGCCAATTTAGAGGATATAACTAGTAAATTGCCTTACATAGCTGCAATAGGTTTAGCACTATTAACGTTGTTTATAGTAGCGTTAATTTCATGGATTTACAAGATAATGGGATGGGGAGATCTATGTAAATCGAGCTTAGGTAGGAAATTTTATTGTATTGTAAGGATATGTATCATAGCACTACCGATTATTAGCTTTGCCTTAGCGATAATAATAGGCGTAGAGGCTACCTTTAAGGCGTTAATCCAAGGTACGGTTACTCAAATGGTCTACCCAGGCTTTACTAGCTTAGTAAATACCATTTTTTACTCCACCTTCATTATAGAGGGCATAGCTTTATTAGACCTCTACCTTAAGTACGGACCGGCTTATTTAGGTATGGGATCGATACTTTACCTAATTTTCACGATCATAGGAGTCTTCTTACAAGGTTTTCGACTTCATGCGACTTTAATAGCTAACTCTATAGGTTGCATTTCTGCCCTACTAATCTTTTTAGGGTTAACGACCTTGAGATCTAAAGTAATTAGTTTAGGGGGAGGTAACCATGGAGGCAAAATCTAAGGGATTAAGTAGCAGGAGTATAGCCCTATTAGCTTCAGGCCTAATAGGAGCCGTACTATTAGCCTCCTTAGTAGCTCCTTCGCTAATTAAGCTACCTCCCTTCGCCCATCCCTGTGTAGCGGTGATAAAGATAGAAGGAGTATTAGCTTCCTCTCAGGATTACACGTTTTTAACCCCTCAAGTAGGGGTTGAGGAGTACATAAAATTATTAGATAAGGCAAGGGAAGATCCGCACATAAAAGCTGTCGTACTATATGTTAATAGTCCTGGGGGCACTATATGGGCTTCCGAAGACCTTTACTTTAAGGTAATTGAGTTATGTAAGTCTAAAGTAACTTTAGCCTACGTAGATGGCTATTGTACTTCGGGAGCGTATATGGCTATACTACCCGTTAAGAAGATATTAACAAGCAATAGTAGTATCATAGGCTCGATAGGCGTTTGTATGGTATTGGTAAACTTCAACGGCTTGTTAGGTAAAATAGGCGTAAAGGTACTTACTTTTAAATCAGGCAGGTTAAAGGATATCGGTTCTCCATTTAGAAACATAACAGATGAGGATAGAAGAATATATGAGGACTTAATAAAAGGATTATTTAGGGTATTTAAGGAAAGAGTTTTAAAGTATAGAACTAATCTCGTTAATAAAAGCGAAATATTCGAAGGTAGGCCATATACGGCTTATGAAGCTAGGAGATTAGGATTAATAGACGGTGTTACTACCTTAAATTACGCTATTAATTTAGCTAAGAAGATGGCGGGGTTACCTTCTAATACGCCAGTAGAATACCTTAAGCCGGCGCGTAAAGGATTATTGAGTACGATATTACGATCGTACATCAGGTTAACCGGTAATTACGCGCCTAATATCGAAATCCTAGCCCTTTGGCCTCCTCCCTCCCCTACCTTTACAATTTTAGAACTTCTAACTAAAGGGTAAAGGTCTTACTTAATTTTAGGAGGAAATACTAATAAGCTTAAAGATGTGAAGTAATCATGTACGGTGGGGGTGCTTACATGCGTCTAGTTGAAATCCTATTACTCATATTATTTTTAATAGCATGCTTGATACCTAGGGTTAC
>NJEH01000002.1 GCA_002254595.1 Thermofilum sp. ex4484_15 | reverse complement strand
CAGATAGTAGCTGAAACTAGGTAGGGGGGGTGGAGGAAACGGTACGACCGGTAGGATGTAACTTAAGTAAGTTACCGGTATGGCGTAACAGTAGTAGTCACAACTTTCTACCCTCATTAAGCCTAAGGCGTCTAGATACCTTACCAACCATACGTTATTCTTAGGTACTATCAACCAACAGTAAGTGTAAGGAGTGCGGGTAGTTAAGTTATAAACGCAGAGAGGAGGGCTAATGGAATAGACGACGTAGGTAGTAGGGGTGGTTAGGTGAGGTGTAGAGGGCTTAGGAATAAAGGGGATTGGGGGGAACGGTGGAGGCGTTAATTCTGTAATTGCCGGATTACCGTAAGCCGTTGCTAATAAGGTTATGGGTAAAATTATAGGAAGTAGTAGAATAACCTTACTCATGGTATCACCGAGAGTAAATTTTATATGTCAGCTAATAAATGTTCCTCGTTATATAATACTCTTTTATTGGATTACGCTAAATGTTTTCAATGATCTATTAACTAACGTTCCTATATCACTTTAATCCTTAATCTCCTTATTACTTCGTTACGACTACCTAAATACGTTCTAACTCTACCTTCTAGGGCCATTATAACATCCTCCGGTAAAGTATGCCCTACACCCTTCATTAAAGTTGAATAAATGGTTAATTTATCCCCTCTTCCTATAATCCTTAAGTTAAGTACGTCAGGCCTCAACCTCCTCTTGGAAGATTTAACCGATGGGGTTATGGTATACTTTACCTTGATTATTATATTTAATTTAAAGGATTTACCGTACGAATCGAAGAAGTACCTATCTAGCGGACTTAAAGGCCTAATGATATCCTCCTTACGTAAGTAAACTTCATAACACCGAAGGGCTTTTAATCCTCGATTACCGTCCTCGCCGAAGAATAAGATCTCGCTTAAAGATTTACTTAGCTCTAAGAGGCTTAATATTAAAGCGCTTCTTAAAGACCTCGGATCCCCTTTATATTCGTACTCCGCTACTACCCACTTCATCTATCCTACCGGTACCTTATTATTACCTCCATTCTTTCAAATACTCTATTTGTTCCTTAGTAAGCTTATCTACGTTTATACCCATACTCTCTAGCTTTAAGTAAGCTATCTTCTTATCTAATTCTAAAGGTAACTTATGTACTGTTTTACTTAATTTACCTTTATTATCTAGTAGATATTTGACAGCTAAAGCCTGGTTAGAGAAGCTCATATCCATAACCTCACTAGGATGGCCCTCAGCCGCTACTAAATTAACTAGCCTACCCTCCGCTAATAGGTACAACCTCCTACCGTCCAGTAAGGTGAATTCCTCTACAAATTCATTTACCTTCCTTCTAGTTCTGCTTAGCCTCTTTAAATCCGATAAATTTATTTCTACATTGAAATGCCCAGCATTAGCTAGGACTGCTCCATCCTTCATTAACTTAAAATGTTCAGCCCTAATTACGTTTATGTTGCCGGTAGCAGTTATGAATAAGTCCCCTACCTTAGCTGCTTCCTTCATGGTCTTTACCTCAAAACCGTCGAATACCGCTTCGAGTGCCTTTATAGGGTCCACCTCAGTTACTATTACTCTAGCTCCCATTCCTTTAGCTCTCATAGCTATACCTCTACCGCACCAGCCGTAACCGGCTACAACCACTACCTTACCGGCGAGTAGGAGACCGGTAGACCTTATTATACCGTCTAACGTACTCTGTCCAGTTCCATATCTGTTATCGAATAAGTACTTAGTTAACGAGTCGTTAACCGCTATGATGGGATAAAGTAATTTACCCTCCTCGGCTAAGGCCTTAAGTCTATGCACCCCTGTAGTAGTCTCCTCGGTACCACCTATTACCTTATCGGCCACTCCCTTTACCTCCTTAACGTCTGTTTTTACCTCCTTAAGTTCCGGTGCTTCCTCCTCATAGTATAGCTTATGTAATGTTACGGTTAAGTCCGCGCCATCGTCTAAAGTTACGTCCGGCCCACTGGAAACGGCCTTAACTATAGCATAAAAATATTCTTTAACGCTCATATTCCTCCACGCATAAACGTGAATACCTAAACTAGCTAAGGCCGCTGCTACTTCGTCCTGAGTGGAGAGGGGATTGGAAGGAGCCAAGTAAACCTTAGCCCCTCCAGCCTTTAAGGTAAGTACTAAGACCGCCGTCTCCTTAGTTACGTGTAAGCTACCGCTTATAGTAATTCCCTCCAATGGTTTAGTCTTTTCAAATTCCTCCTTTACCTTACTTAGTACAGGCATTTGCCTTTGGGCCCAATATATCTTAGTTAGACCCTTCTCCGCTAAGCTGGGATCCTTTATAGCGTATTCATCCTTAATTACTACCATACACACGACCTCTTCAATAATTCTTCGTAATCCTCCTCCAAGGCCTTTAATCCCTCCTTAACTAAATGCGTTAGTAATTCTTTAATCAATAATTTACATTTCTTGACGTTCTCAGACATCACCTTAATTACCTCCTCTGCCGTAACTGGTTTCTCGGCCCATACGTCGTAGTCTGTTACCATGGATACATTAGCATAGCATATTCCTACTTCCCTAGCTAAGGTAACTTCGGGTACTAAGGTCATGCCTACTATATCGGCGCCCCATTTCCTCCACAACATGGACTCGGCCCTAGTCGAAAACCTAGGCCCTTCTATCACTAAGTAAGTTCCCCCCTCATGGATCTTTATACCTAAACGCTTAGCGCTACCTATTATCAACCTCCTTAAAGGCTCGCAAAAGGGATCTGCCATGGAGAAGTGACATACTAAAGGACCGTCGAAAAAAGTATATTCCCTGTTTTTCGTCATATCGATGAACTGATCCGGACACACGAAATCCCCCGGCTTGTAATCCTCCCTAAGGCTACCTACGGCAGATACTGATATTATAGCCTTAACCCCTAATTCCTTTAAAGCCCATATATTAGCACGGTAGTTAATTTTGTGTGGAGGAATTACGTGACCGCTACCATGTCTTGGTAGGAAGGCTATTCTTAAACCTTTGAAGTCTGCTATCTTAATAGGTGAAGAGGGAGGACCGTAAGGAGTACTTATCTTTTCCTCGCCTAACTCCCTTAAGAAATCTACACTATATAATCCGGAGCCGCCTATTATGCCTACTTCCGCCTTAATCCTAGTGACGGGAAGCATCTGACTACACCTTAATTTAAAAACGTGGAAAAATTAACCTCTAAAGATTACTTAATTTAAGTAACCTCTCCCACTTCCACTTAACATCTTCCTTTAGCTTATCGAGTAACCACTTATTCTCTGGTAGGAGTAAGTGCTTAAATCTACCCTGTAACTTAAGGTATTCCTCTAATGGCTTTGGCTTTTTAACCATTACGTTAATCCTATATTTACCGTTCTCCACTTCGTAAACTGGGAAGACTAAGGTCTCTACCGCTAACCTAGCTATAGTTATAGTCTGGCTAGGATCTATACGCCATCCGGGGACACAAGGAGTAAGGACGTGTATTACCGTAGGTCCCTCGGTCTCTAAGGCCTTCCTTACTTTATTTATATAATCCACGGGATAAGCTATTGAAGCTGTAGCTGCGTAAGGTACTCCATGAGCTACGGCTATCTCTATTAAGTCCTTCTTCCTCTCCAGCTTACCAGGTATTACCCTACCCGCTGGGCTAGTAGTAGTAGCCGCTCCTCTAGGGGTAGCCCCTGACCTTTGGATCCCAGTATTCATGTAAGCTTCATTATCGTAACATATGTAAAGCATTTTATGTCCCCTTTCTAAAGCCCCCGAAAGGGCTTGAAGCCCTATATCGAAGGTACCGCCATCCCCTCCTATAGCGATCACATCGGGCCTCTTAACGCCGTACTTCTTCTCCATGATCTTAAAAGCTTCCGCTACCCCGCTTGCTACGGCTGCTGCATTCTCGAAAGCTACGTGAATCCAGGGTACCCTCCAGCTAGTGTAGGGGTAAATGGTGGTAGCTACTTCTATACAACCCGTAGCGTTTACTATTACTGTAGGCCCCCTTAAAGCCTTGAGGGCTAATCTAATGGCTATAGCGGCGCCACATCCCGCACATAACCTATGTCCTGGGGCTAAGTACTCCTCTTTAGGTATATCCTTAATGGTCTTAATAAAGGACATAACCTATACACCCCTTTACTCTCTTACACCTACCCATAATAATTCCCTTTCAGCCCTCCCCCTTTCAGCGCATTTAAAGCCCTCTTCATATATAGCCTCTACATCGGATGGCCTTAGATCCCTACCACCTAAACCGTAGATTACATTTAACACTATCGGCCTTAAACCGCTCCTATATAAGACTCCTGCTATCTCTAAGTATAACGGTCCTCCGCTTGAACCGTAACTAATAGCCCTATCTAGGATTATCAGTACCTTAACGCCCTCTAGGTACTTAATTAGTTCCTCCCTAGGGAAGGGCCTAAATAGAGTAAGTCCTAGTACCCCTATCTTCCTCCCTTTCTTCCTGAACCTCCTCGCTACGGCCCTTAAAGTGCCTACCGAGGAACCTAAAGCGACTACAGCTACCTCCGCGTCCTCCATACCGAACGCTTTAATAGGCTTATACTCCCTATTACTTAATTTACCGTACTCAATGCCTACTCTTTCTATTACCGGCTTAGCTCCTTCCATAGCTTCAGCTTGTTGCCTCTTTATTTCGAAGAAGTAATCCGGTAAAGCTAGTGGACCATAAGTTACGGGTTTCTCGAAATCTACGGGATAAATAGGTTGTCTCTTCGGTAAGAACTTACTTACCTCATCGTCATCTAATACATTAACGCCCTCTAAGCTATGGGAAAGTATGAAACCATCGAGGTTAACCGCTACCGGTAGTAAAACTTCATGGGATTCAGCTATCTTAAACGCTTGAAGTACTAAATCATAAGCCTCTTGTACGTTTTCAGCGAACATTATTATCCAACCGGTATCCCTAGCGTTCATGATGTCCGAATGATCGCAATGGATATTTATAGGCGCGCTTAAGGCCCTATTAGCTATAGCCATGACTATGGGTGCCCTTAGTGAAGCCGCTATGTGCAATATCTCATGCATTAACGCTAACCCTTGACTAGAAGTAGCAGTAAATACCCTAGCACCTGTTAAGGAAGCCCCTACACAAGTAGAAATAGCTGAATGCTCGCTCTCCACCGGTATAAATGCAGCATTTAATTCCCCGTTATTTACATATTCGCTTAATCTCTCAACTATTATAGTCTGCGGAGTTATAGGATATGCAGCTATAACGTCTACGTTAGCTTGTTTAATGGCATAAGCTACGGCTTCATTACCGCTTAAACCTAATACCTTATTCCCGCTCATTTTAAGCACCCTCCTCTACCATAGTTATGGCTTTAACAGGACATATGCTAGAACATATACCACAACCTTTACAATAATCGTAGTTTATCCTTATTCTATCCCCCTCTAACCTCTCTATAGCTGGTTCAGGGCAGTAGACCCAACACATTAAGCACCTAATACACTTCTTCTCGTTAAGTACTGGCCTTAAAGCCCTCCAATTACCGGTCTTATACCTTAATGAAGTAGCAGGTTCCGGTATAACGCCCCCTATCGGTAACTCCTTCCAAGTAGCTCTCCCCTGGAAGGCGCTCTCCGGCATTTTATATACTTCCTTAACTCCGCTCAAGCTAATTTCACCTCCTCAAAGGCTCTTTTAATAGCCTCTACGTTCCTTTCGGCTACCTCCCCTCCGAACCTCTCCCTAACGGCTTTTAAAGCACTATCTAACTTAACTAAGCCGGACGCTTTAATTAGTGCTCCTAGCATAGGGGTATTATAAAGTGCCCTCTTAAATACGTCCATAGCTATCCTATAGGCATCTACGTAATAGACTTTAGCTTCCCTCCTCCCCGCTTCATCCATCAGCTCCTGCTTAGGGCTAGGCGAATTAACTACTATGCTACCGCCCTTCTTTAATCCTCTAAGGACGGTCTCTACGTTAAATAGAAGAGTAGGATCTATAACTACTACGATATCCGGTTCGTAAATACCGGAATGTATCTCTATAGGTTCCTCATCTATCCTCGTGTAGGAAACTACAGGTGCCCCTCTCCTTTCCGGGCCGAATTCGGGAAAATGCTGAGCGTACTTACCTTCAGAGAGAACGGCCCTAGCTAATAGGTAACTAGCAGTAACTACTCCTTGACCCCCTCTACCATGCCACCTAATTTCTATCAAGTCCGGTCCCCCTAATCAAAATACCGACGGCATATTTAAGCCTTTAATCTGGCTTACCTTAACTATCCTAAATTTAATACGGCGAGATGACAACCTTGAAAACATAACATTAGCTATATTTTAAGGTCGATATATCCTATCTTACAGCCCGTAAAAAGTATATTAAAGGTACTTCTTTAATTAAGTTAAAAAGGGGTTAGGTAGGTAGTATGGAAGAAGAGTACTCCCGCTTTCTAGACGCTTTCACTAAGATGAAGAAGGAAGTAGATAGGATTTTCTCAGAAACAGTGTCTAAACTACCTAGAGGGATGATATCCTGGGGCCTTTACGAGCCTCCTTACGATTTAGAGGATGCAGGTAACGAATACATCCTCAGGATAGATGTACCAGGCTTTAGGAAAGAGGAAATAAAGATAAGGGTTACCGAGGATAGCGTAGAGGTTAAAGCAGAATATAGTAAGGAGAAGAAGGAGGAAGATAGCAGAAGGAATTACGTAGTTAAGCAGAGGGTCTACGAGGGTTTCCATAAAGTAGTTAACTTACCTAGTAAGATAAAGCCTAACGAGGCTAAAGCCGTATTAACGAACGGAGTTCTAGAAATACACCTACCCAAATCCGAAACTAGCCGCGAGGTAGAGATTCAAATAGAATCTTAAGCTGAAAATTAATAAGTCCCTCCCCGAATGGGATAGGAGGGGGCCCTTTGGCTAATTTCAAGCCATCGCTCGAGGATAAGCGGTGGAGGAGGAAGTTCGAAGAGGAATTAATAAAGTTATGGGAGAAGGAAAAGCTCTACGAATTCAACCCTAATAGCGGTAAGCCAATATTCTCGATAGATACTCCACCGCCTTACGCTTCAGGAAAGTGGCATATAGGAGCCGCCGCCCATTACTCCCAGATAGATATGATTGCAAGAGCCCATAGAATGATGGGCTACGAGGTATTAGCCCCTTTCTACTGTGATAGGAATGGATTACCCGTAGAGGTAGAAGTGGAGAAGAGGTACGGAGTTAGACCTTGGGAGGTACCTAGGGAGAAGTTCCTTAACCTCTGTAAGGAGTTCTTAGACGGGGTCGAAAGGGAATTAGTAAGAATAGTGAAAAGATTAGGTATGAGCTTCCAAATATTAAGTAAAGGTACTGATAGTTACGATTACAGAAAGTTAACTCAGGCTACCTTTATAGAATTATTTAAAAAAGGGTTAATATATGAGGATTTAAGGCCGAATAATTACTGTCCTAGGTGTAGGACTACCTTAGCAGATGCGGAATTGGAATACAAAATAGAGAAAAGTAAGCTAGTCTACATAAAGTTTAAAATTAAGGAGGGGGGCGAAGTAATAGTAGCTACTACTAGGCCCGAACTATTGCCTACTTGTGAGTTAATAATTTTCAACCCTAACGATAGTAGGTATCAAGATTTAAAGGGAAAACATGCTATAGTACCCCTCTTTAACAAAGAGGTACCTATCTTGAATCACCCTTCAGCTAGGATGGACTTCGGAACGGGATTAGTTATGGTTTGCGCCTTCGGGGATCAAAACGACCTAAGGATATTTAGGGAACTAAAGCTACCGTTTAGGGTAGCGATAGATGAAAACGGGAGGATGAACGAGGTAGCAGGACGTTATAAGGGGTTAAGCGTCAAGGAGGCTAGGAGGAAGATAGTAGAGGACCTAAGGAAGGAGGGGTTAATAGTTAAAGAGGAAGAGATAGAACATGAGGTACCGGTATGTTGGAGGTGTGGTACCCCGATAGAATACATACCGATGAAGGAGTACTACCTTAAGCAGGTAGAGTTTAAGAAGGAGATAGTATCGATAATTGAAACGATAAAGTTCTACCCTGAGGAGTACAAGTCGATATTAATGGATTGGGTTAAATCGATAACTATAGATTGGCCAATAAGTAGGAGGAGGATATACGGTACCGAATTACCCATATGGTACTGTAAGAAGTGCGGTACGCCCCATTTACCTCCCCCTGGAAAATACTATAGGCCTTGGAGGGATGAACCACCCTTCGATAGATGTACGAAGTGCGGTTTCAAGGAATTTAAGGGGGAAGATAGGGTATTGGATACTTGGATGGATTCCAGTATATCGCCATTATATATAGCAGGGTATTTAAGCGATGAGAGGAAATTCCGTAGGGTTTTCCCTATATCACTTAGGCCCCAGGGTAAGGATATCATTAGGACGTGGCTTTACTATACTATACTGAGGATATACCAATTAACCGGTAAACCTGCTTTTAAAGCAGTTAGGATAACTGGTATGGGGTTAGATGAACACGGAGAGAAGATGAGTAAAAGTAAGGGAAACGTAATAGACCCGTTACCGGTAATAGAAAAGTACGGAGCTGATGCTGTAAGGTTTTGGAGTGCAGCTGAAGTGAAGTTAGGAGGAGATTACAGATTCTCGGAGCAGAAGATAGCTACGGGCGCTTACTTTGTAACTAAATTGTGGAACATAGCTAGGTTCGTATCTTCCTTCCCACTAATCGAGCATGTACCTTCTTTAAATTTATTAGACGAGGCATTACTATCCAAGTTGAATGAAGTGATAAGTTCAGTTATCTCTTCATATAAGAAATATGACGTATATGGCCCTGCTCATACGCTTTTCGAATTTACGTGGCACCTTTTCGCTGATCACTACTTGGAAGCAATTAAACCTAGGGCATATAATGAGGAGGGGAAGTTCCTTAAGGAGGAACAGTTATCGGCTTGGTATACATTACACACCACGTTGAAAGTCATTTTAAAGTTACTAGCCCCCATAATGCCTTTCGTAACTGATTACATATGGAGGAAGGTATATTCTAAGGGTAGCAGTATACATAGGGAGCTCTTCCCTGATAAAGTAGAGGGAGTAAGGGAGGAGGTTAAGGAATTACTCAGTCCATTCATTAAATTTAACAGTTTCATTTGGAAGTTCAAGAAATCTAGAGGAATTTCCCTCTCCTTACCTTTAGATTTTAAAGTTTATGTTCATAAATCTCTAAGCGGATTGAAAAAGGATCTTGTAGCTATGCATAAAATAAAGGAAATAGCTTTCATAGAGGAAAAGGAGGTAAGGGTAGAGTTAGGTGATGGTAGTTACGTCAGCGAGGCTTTATGAGGAGGAAAAGGTTTTAGAAGCTTTAAACCCCAAATTAAGACAACTCTTAATAGAAAGGGGGTTTAAGGAATTAACGGAACCTCAATTAAGAGCTATACCTTTAATCATAGAGGGTAAGAACGTATTACTCATAGCTCCTACGGGTACGGGAAAGACCGAAGCGGCTCTATTACCAATCTTATCTGAAATGTTAAGCTTAAAGGATGAGGGCATAAAATTACTTTACATAACTCCCTTAAGGGCTCTAAATAGGGATCTACTTGATAGGATTAAATGGTGGGCGGATAAATTAGGTCTAAAGGTAGGGGTTAGGCATGGGGATACCGAACAAAGGGAGAGGTATAGGCAGAGCAGGGACCCACCGGATATATTAATAACTACACCGGAAACCTTTCAAGCCATATTATCCGGCAGGGTTTTAAGGAAGCATTTAAGGCATGTAAAGTGGGTAATAGTAGATGAAGTACACGAGTTAGCTGAGGATAAAAGGGGTGTACAGTTAAGCTTAGCATTAGAGAGATTGCGTTACATTAGGGGAGGGGACGTACAAGTTATAGGACTTTCTGCAACCGTAGGTAGTCCGGAGGAAGTAGCTAAATTCCTCGTCGGTAATTCGAGAGATTTTAAGGTAGTTAAGGTGGATTTAAGAAGGGGAATGAAATTAAAGGTGGTGTTTCCTAAACCTAATGCTATAGATGCTAAGCTAGCCGAAAGGATATATGTACATCCCGAAGTAGCGGCTAGGTTAAGGTACATTAAGGAGATAATATCGAAGAAAAGGGCCGTACTAGTATTTACTAATACTAGGTCGATGGCCGAGATCCTAGCTTCTAGATTTAAGGTTTGGGATTCTACCTTTCCCATTAGCGTACATCATGGTTCCCTCTCCAAGTTATCTAGGGAGAGCGCTGAGGAGGGGTTAAAGGTAGGGGACTTAAGGGGCTTAGTTTGCACTTCATCCTTAGAGCTTGGTATAGACGTAGGTAGAGTTGATCTAGTGATACAGTACATGTCTCCTAGGCAGGTAACTAGGTTAGTTCAAAGGGTAGGTAGGGCGGGACATAAAATAGGGTTGACAGCTGAAGGTATAATAATAACCTCAGATGAGGAGGATACCTTAGAAGCAATGGTAATAGCTAGGAGGGCTCTGAAGGGTCATTTAGAACCTATAAAGATACCGGAGAAACCTTACGATGTCCTCTGCCACCAGATAGTGGCCCTCTTCCAGTTAAAGAATAAGTGGAAATTAAAGGAAATTTTAGAACTTTACTCTAAAGCTTACCCTTATAAGGACTTAACGGAGTCGAATTTAATTAGACTAATATCCTATATGCATGAAAGGTATCCGAGGCTAGCTTGGTTCGGTAAGGAAGATCACGTAGTGCTTAAGCCCAGAAGGGTAAGAGCGATTTACGAATACTTCTTCAGTAACCTATCCATGATACCTGAGGAAAAGCAATACTTAGTAATCGACACGAATAGCGGGAATGCCGTAGGTATATTAGACGAGTCTTTCGTAGCTGAATATGGGGAGCCGGGAGTTAAGTTCGTCTTCAGGGGGAGCTTATGGCGTATAAAGAGCATAGAGGGCGACAGGATATATGTAGTACCGGTAGATGATCCAACAGGTGCGATACCTAGCTGGATAGGTGAAGAAATACCGGTACCTTTTGAAGTGGCGAACGAAGTAGGTAAGATAAAGTCGCTAATAGAGGAATTAGCTAATGAGGAGGAGGAATTGATTAAGGTACTTAGTGCCCACTACCCGATAGATAGGAGGCATCTTAAGAGGATACTTAAACCTTACTTAAATCACGTACGTAGGGGTTATCCTTTACCTACGGATAGACGGGTAGTCCTTGAATCTCATGGCAATTACGTGATACTCTATACCCACTTGGGTACTTTAGGCAATAGAGCGTTAGCTAGGCTATTAGCGGATTATTTAGCTAAACGTCTAGGAACTAGCGTGGGCGTACAGCAAGATGCTTACGCTATAATACTCCAATCGCCTACAAAGTTGGATCCCTTAGAACTTAAGGACGCATTAATTAACTTAACGAAGTACGAGCCCTTAGAAGTACTATTAAGGTCAGTAACTAAATTGGGACTCTTTAAAAGGAGGTTAATTCACGTAGCTAGAAGGTTCGGAGCGATAAGTAAGGATGTAGATTATTCATCGATAGGCCTTAGGAAATTAGTGGAGATGTTCAGGGGTAGCGTAATATATGAGGAAGCGCTTAAGGAATTCATCTCAAAGGACGTTAACTTAGAGGTCGTAAAGGACTTTTTAAATAAATTAAAGAAGGGGGAATTAGAGTTAGTAGTTAACGAAGCAGAGGATTTAACCCCGTTATCCGAGCTAACTTTAAGGAGGATATCTCAGAGATTAGAGGTAGTGGCGCCGGAGAGAATGGAGAGGTTAATCCTCGAAGCTACTAAGGCTAGGTTATTAAGTGAGGTTAGGACCTTCCTGTGCTTAGATTGTAGGGATTGGTATGAAGACCTTAAGGTAAGCGACTTCTTGCAATATCTCAAATGCCCTAAATGCGGGTCGAAAAGAATAGGTATACTCAGGGAGGGCAGGGAGTTCTTAGATAGGATAACTTCTAAGAAGTGGAGAAACCTAAGCAGGAAGGAGAAGGAAGCTTTATCTAGGGCTAAGGCCTTAGCCGAACTTATAGAAAAGTACGGAGCTCCTGCGGTAGTAGCCGGTGTAGCGAGAAACTTAACAATTAAGCAGATAGAGAGTATATGTCGTAAATATAGCGAATTAAATGATGGTTTTTACTTGGAAATAATAAATGCCGAGAGGGAAGCCCTAAAGAGGAAATATTGGTAGGTGAAACCGAAGTACATGGAATACAAGATTTGCGTCATTGGTGGTACCTTCTCCAAGTTCCACATAGGACATCTATATTTCTTAAGGAGGGCTTTGAGTTTAGCTAAAGAGGTAATAATAGGCCTTTCTACACAGGTACTATTAGATACTGAACGTAAGCGACATCCAGTAGAGGAATATGAAAGTAGGTTTAGAGAACTTTACGTTACATTAGTTAAATTAAATGCCCTGAATAGAGTTAGGATTTTACCGCTTAATGACCCCTATGGTCCATTACTTAAGGAGAATAAGTTAGACGTCCTCTTAGTAAGTAAGGATACCGTACGTAGAGGTGAGAAAATAATAAGGGAAAGGGCTAAGAGGGGGTTAAGGGAAGTGAGGTTAATAGTAACTGAAACAGTACTAGCCGAAGATGGTAAGCCGATTAGTAGTGAAAGGATATGGAGGGGGATTATAGATCGTAATGGTAAGGTAAGGAGAACCCTTTACCTTAAGGAAGTACTAGATGATTTAATTTCTCACTTAATTAAGAATACTTATTAAATATATAACGATTGAACACATAAACAAAGTAAAGCCAAGCTCCGTAGAGCGATAAGCCTACCAAGGATCTAATTATGCTTGAGGGAAGGGAAAGAACCCACCTCTCTACTATGATCAATACCAAGATAAGTAGAGACCAATAAAATAGCATTAAGCAACTTATAACTAGAACTGCCTTAGCAATTCTCTTCATGGCTAAACACCAGGAGGATATAATATACCGCTTACTGTAGCTAATATACTAGCTACTACCTCTAACCATGTTAACACCGTTACTATTTCCTTTTCGGTTAACGGCCCTGCTATAAATAATATTAACCTTGTTAGAGTATATGGAGCTTTAGGATCCTTATTAGCTTCTAAGAGGCCGTCATTCCTAATCACTATAGGTCTACTACCTATCGTTCTCCTTTCCCTTAACCCCTTAACTGAGGATATAACTAAGAACGCGTTAAGTAGATGAGGCATTAAAGCTATTAAGGTGACGAATTCTAAACCTCCCATAACGGCTATACACCCTATGATAGAACCTACCATTAAGCTACCCACGTTACCCGTGAACAATCTAGATGGGTATTTATTGTAAGGATAATATCCTAATAACGAACCTAAGAGGGCTAACGTAAAGGGAAGTACTTCGATTTTACCTCTTAATAGAGATACTAAGGTCAAAGACGTTAAGCATAGTGATGTAGTAATAGGCATAACTCCGTTAAATACTTCTAGCATGTTAATTACGTTAGCGGGACCTGCTATAGCTAAAGGTAATAGTAACCAATAAATTATAGTTAATCTTAACCTACCTACTATAGGTACTACTGGCCTACCTAAGGGGATTATCTTAGGATTTAATAGATGGCCAATTATAATGGGGATAACTAATAATATCGTTAGGAGAGCTTTCGTTAAACCCTTAAGTGCTTTAAAATCATCATATAGTCCTATTATGGAACTAGCTAAGGCCGTTGAAATAATTACTATACTTCGTAGGCGGTAATTAGCTGAGGTTATTAGTAATGAGGTTGGAATAAGGAATCCCCCTAAAATAGCCAATCCACCTAAAGTAGGTATTAACGGTTTATTTAGTTTATGGACATCTACAGCCACTATGCCTGCCCTCGTACATACATATATTACTACTTTAGATAATATGTAAGTTATCACGAAAGAAATGGGTAAAATTACAATATGATACCAAGTAGGTAAGGACATAATGCCTTCCCGTTAACGTAATCCGAAATCCTTATTCTTACGCTTTATTCTCTCCCCCTCGCATTTTTCATATAAGTAATAAAGTAGGAGAGGTAACGTAAGTGTAGCATCCCCGTAGACCGTCACCCTCTTAGCATTGGGTTTTATCTTGCCCCAGCTTATAGCTTCCTTTGTTCTAGCTCCACTTAAGCTCCCATCCCATTCCACCGCTGTGGTTAAGTATATTGCATACTCTAAGCCTCCTCTGTACTGAGCCCACCATATTAAGTGGTGCTTGCTTATGCCACCACCTACTATTAATCCACCTATCTTATCGGAAGAGAAGACTATTTCCGATAATTCCTTAAGATCCTTAAGGGGGTTTAATTTAAGTCCCCTCCTCCCCTTAAGTCTTAAGTTCTCGTTAAAGGTAAATAACGCATTACCGAGAGCTGAATCTAAAAGACCAGGAGAGTATATAGGGACCTTCGATTCTGAGGCTACTTTTATTATCGAATTCTCATCGCTTAAGTTCTCTCCTAGAAACCAGATTAACTCCCTAATACTCCATTCTTCCTTCCTCTTTAAAGCTTTTTCAAAAAGAGGCCAAGTAGTTCTCTCTATCAGAGGTCCGTAACTTTCCATTGGTAGAAGTATATTACCTAACCTATGGATACCAAGATCCCTTAACATTACATCGTCTAAATCGAAATCTCCTACGTAATACTTACCTCCGAATGCCCTAGCTATATCGTGGTCCAAGGATCCCCCCGTGGTAAAGATAACGTCCACAAACCCCCCTCTAATGAAATCAGCTATTAGAGACCTCAAGCCGGTAGCTATTAGATTAGCCGTAAATGAAAAAAATATAGTTACATTAGGATCCCTTATCATATCCAATAAGTAATCTGATGCCTTAACCAAGGCCTCTACCGTAAACCCCCCTATACGCCTAAGCTCGTCGAAGAACTCCTTAAAGCTTATATTTTTCCTTAACCTAGGCCTTCCTACTTCCTTAATTAATAATTCGTCCTTTCTTACCATCTATTCACCACTAATGCTTAAGGCACTCTATACAGGTATATTTTATGACTCCTCCATTGATCGTAAATCGACTCTACTCTTAAGGGCTTCCATCCCACTACTTCGAAGTCGTGGGAGACTACTCTAGCTCCACTCCTTAATTCCTTCTCTAACTTAGGTTTTAACTTTTCATTAACGCTAGTTAAGAGGTATAGCGTAACTACATCAGCTTCACCTACATTTATATCGAAGAAGTTCCCATGGATTACAGTTATTTTATCCTCTAAACCCTGCCTCTTTACTTCCTTTATGCACTGCTCTACTAAATCCTTCCTTAACTCTATGCCTACCGCCCTGGCCCCGAATTCCTTTGCTGCCATAATTATAATCCTCCCATCCCCGCAACCTAAATCATAAAGAACTTCTCCAGGCTTAAGTTCAGCTAATTCCAACATCTTCCTTACCACGCTTAAGGGAGTGGGCACGAAAGGTACTTGAGGATAGCTCATATAACCTCTCCCCGCCCGAATTCCGAATAATGTATTGAATTATATTTCTATCGCAATATAGTTTAAAGGGGAACTCAAAATACTACTTCCGGGGCTTTATGTGCGCCCTATTACAGGTAGCTTTAGATATCATATCCCTTAGAGCGGCGTTAAAGATAGCTAAGGAGGTAATCGAAGGAGGAGCCGATTTACTTGAAATCGGTACTCCCTTAATAAAAGCAGAGGGAGTACACTCTATCAGAGTTCTTAGGGAGAGCTTCCCAGAGGCTAAAATAGTGGCGGATATGAAAATCGCGGATTGCGGCTACTTGGAAGCTTCGTTGGCTTTCGAAGCAGGAGCAGATATGGTTACTGTATTAGGAGCTGCTGATGTGGAAACTATCAAGAGCGTTTTAAGGAGAGCTACGGAGTTAGGTAAGGAGGTAATGGTAGATACCTTAGGGGTTAAGGAGCTAGAGGAAGTCGTACTAAAAGCTTATTCGCTAGGCGCCCATTACGTCTGCTTACATGTAGGCATAGACGTGCAGAGAAGTAGGGGTATTAAGGTAGATAATTTAAAGGAATACGCCTTCCGCATAAAGGATAGGTACGGAATTAAAGTAGCGGTAGCAGGAGGTATAGACGAGGAGAGTGCTAGATTATATAAAGATTTAGATATAATAGTGGTAGGGAAGGCTATTACCGGTTCTGTTAAGCCTAGGGAAGCTACTGAAAGAATATTAAGAGCTATGGGTAAACTATGATTTTGGACAATAGGTGGTGATAATTGAGGGTAGTAGTGGTAGCCGTACCAGGGGCGGGCAAAACGACTACTTTACAATTGCTTAAGAAAATTATGCCAGAGGTTAGGGTAGTTAATTTTGGAGATTTTATGTTTGAAAAAGCAAAAGCTACTTACGGGATAAAAGATAGGGACGAAATGAGGAAGAAGTTAAGTTTAGAGGAGTATAGGAAATTGCAGGAAGAAGCAGCTAAGGAAATCAGCGAGCTACCAGGAGATGTAGTCATAGATACTCACGTAGCTATAAAGATGGCTACCGGATATTATCCAGGCTTACCGAGCAGGGTAGTTAAGGTCTTAAGGCCGGACGTAATAGTAGTAATGGAGTTCGATCCTCAATTAATAGTAGAGAGGAGGTTGAAGGACGTAGGATTAAAGAAGCCCGTAGTTACTGAGGTAGGCACCATAAGGCAACCTAGGAGCAGAAGGGATATAGAAAGCCCAGAGGAAATAGAGCTTCATCAGCAGATGAACAGATACTTCGCTGTAGCCGCAGCCCATGAAGTAGAAGCTTGCGTTAAGGTATTGGATTTCAGGAAGATACCTCAAACTAGACCTTTCGAACATGCAGAAATAGGAGCTAAAATGTTAGCTGATTTAATTAAGGCTCACCGTAACTCTAGAGGGGGTTAATATCGGTAGGATGGTGGTAATAAGGGAGGAGGATTTCATTAGGCTATTAAAGTACGCATTAGCCTTCTGCGAGGAAAGGTGCCCAGAAGGTAGGGATCCTGAGGCATGTTACGTATTAGCGGAAAGTTTAAAGGCCTTAAAGCTAAAACCGCCGCCTTGTATTATCGACTTCGGAGGGTTCAGTAAGACCGTGTTTATAAAAATCATAGAGGATATAGAGAGGAGGAGGGGTAAACCCATAGAGGAGGCGTTAGAGGAAATTAGGAAAAACGGATATCGATCCTTACAGGATCAGATAGATGAGATAGATGGCCACTTCGCTTTAAAGCTTAAGGAAATATATGAAAGAAGGAAAGGAGAAGTATTAAAGGAGGTAGAAGCTTAACGCTCTCAGTATTCATTTTAGGACCTGCTGGATCGGGTAAGTCCACGTTCGTAGCTTCCTTTTCCGATTTACTTAGTGACTTTAACTTAGATTACCTACTAGTGAACATGGATCCGGCTGCCGAGAAGATCCCCTACGAACCGGACGTAGACGTAAGGGATTATGTTACGGTGAAAGAACTAATGGCAAGGAAAGACCTAGGCCCTAACGGAGCCATAATAGAGGCAGTGGACGAGGTGACGCTATATATAGAGGATATAAAGGATAAGATTTACGAAGCTAAACCAGGATATATAATCTTCGATACTCCGGGTCAAATGGAGCTTTTTGTATTTAGAGCTTCGGGCTTAGAAGTAATCTCTAGGTTGTCAGGAGATAGATGCGCTGTGGTATTTCTCTTCGATTCATTACTTTCCTTAAGCCCTTCTAGTTTCATATCATTACTCCTCCTGGCGGCGTCTACGCATTACAGGCTTTCTAAACCTCAGATAATAGCTTTAAATAAAGTAGACCTAATAAGAGAAGAGGATATAGAGAGGATAAAGGAGTGGATAGGTGATCCTGAAGCGTTATTAAGGGATCTAAGGGAGGAAAGCGGTTACGAGAAGGTAATACATGAGAGCATAATTAGAGCGCTTTCCGATTACCTATCTGTCTTCGATTTAATACCCGTCTCCTCTACAGAAGGGAAGGGTCTAGAGAGAGTTTATTCCCTACTCCAAGAGATATATGTAGGGGGAGAGGATTACACATCGTTACCTCCTTGAGGTAGAGCTTATATGAAATTAGTACTTAAGGTAGGTGGACATTTAATATCAAGTGAAATTAAGACAATAGATTCAGCTTACCTAATAGGGTTAAGTAATGTCATAAGGGAGTTAAGCAGCGAAGTGGAGAAATTAGTGGTCGTAGTAGGAGGGGGTAAGGTAGCTAGGGAGTACCTAAAGGTGTTAAGCAGAATTAACGAAAATAAATCGATATTAGATCTAATGGGAATTCAAGTAACTAGAATTAATGCTCTTTTACTAGCCTACTGCTTAAAGGGCCTTGCTCCTTATGAGATTCCTAGGAACCTAGAGGAACTATCCTCCTTAATCGCTAAAAATACTGTAGTAGTAATGGGTGGAATTCAACCAGGTTACTCTACTACCGCCGTAGCTGCCTTAGTAGCGGAGAATTTAGATGCAGATTTACTTTTATTAGCTACCGATGTAGAGGGGGTCTATGATGCTGATCCCAAGGTCAATCCTAACGCTAAGATGTTAAGTAAGGTAACCATTAAGGAGTTAACGCACGTATTAAGGGGATATAAGTCCTTACCGGGTACTTACAAACTCTTGGATCTTATGACCATTGAGATACTAAGGAGATCTAGGATACCTACGGTAATTTTCAAGGGCATACCCCCTTCTAATATAATTAAAGCAGTAAGGGAGGGAGGATTAGGAACCCGCATCGTCTATAGTTGATAGGGCATGGTATAATTAAGGAACTCTTAAAAACGCTAAACTAATTAATCAGTTGGAAGAGTATAAGGCGGGGAGGCCGCTTGAAACTATGTTATGTTAAGGTATTAATAATAGCGCTACTGCTAACCGTAGCGCCGTTAATAGCCTACCAGTTACCTTCAGGATCCCCCAGGGGTAAGTTAATTATGACCGTTTACCCTAGCGGTAATGTAATAGCAGACTTAACATTAATTAACATAACCAAATTTAATAAGAGTTTACCCTTAGAGGACCTTAACTTAAGTTCCTCCATTAAGGTAGGCAATGAAGTGACATATACGTCATTTACCTTAAATGCTACATTTAGCCCTTCAGCACTTATAGTAATACCCTTCATTTCCAGCATAAGAGACCTTACCTTAGTTTCTACGTCCTTTAAGGGTAAAGGTAATTTCTTGCTTAACCTGGATGCTCCTAATTTCGCAATACTTAAGGTAAGGAGTTCCTTTACAAAGAAAGAGGCTTTAGGAGAGGTAAGTGGAGAGGTCTGGTACAATCCCTTACTCAATATAACTAAAGCTAAGGTAAGCAAGTTCTTCAGGAACTTCAATAAGAAGGTTAAGGAGTTAAAGGATAAAATCAGTAGGATTACCAATTCTACTGTAAAATTAGTAGAAGTTAAGCTAATAAGCTATAACATAGAGCGCCGTTCATTTAAATTTAATTTAAGTTTCCGAGCAGAAGGTGAAATAAGTACGTTAAAGTTTACATTCCCAAGTAAATACTCTAACCTGCCTAAGGAATTCTATGATGAGGTTAAGGAATTAGCTAAGAGCTTAAAACTAGAAACCATTAGTAGTTACAGTAAGTTAACCTTTAACGCTTATGAAGGTACTTTAAACATAAGGGCGATATCTCGGACTAAGAACTTAGCTAAGTATCTTAACGGATTAATACTTATATACGCTAAATACCTCCATTACCTTGCCCCTCCCTCTAAGGTCAAAGAAAGTAAGAGAGTAAGGATTTTCCTAGAGACCGCTAACATAGATGTGAGTAATACGGGATTCCTCCTAAGGTTCTCAGCGATTAACGAAACTCATTTCTCGATGAAGTTAATTATGAAGGAGCTCAAATTTAGGCCTAAGCCAGAGTATATAGACGGCGGGTTTAAACTAACTAAGTTCTTTAAGGCCTGGGGCGAGGTAGCTAAAGGACCTATAAAAGGAGTGCCGCTGGAATTAATAGGCGGATGCAGAGGTAGTAAGAAGGTAATAATAAGCTTACCTGAAGAAGGTTACGGTAAACCATCTTTCGTAAGCGATACTAAAGTAATATGGCCATACATAGATTTTAAGCTATTAGAGAATGTAACTTTTAAGGTAAAGTCGTAATTTTTTGATTGGGTTAAAATGGAGCCGGGGGTGGGAGTTGAACCCACACAAAGCGGGTTTCCACTCTCTTCTGCAGCCCGCCGCCTTAGCCGCTCGGCCACCCCGGCCCTATTAAATATCTGTTAGGCAATAAATAAAGGTTTTTCCCTTATTAA
>NJEH01000030.1 GCA_002254595.1 Thermofilum sp. ex4484_15 | reverse complement strand
TTTATTAGGAAGTTCTTACCAGTTATGCTGTTAGTTGAAGGTAGTACTAAAATACTTCTCTTACCCTTAAGGGAGGTGCCCTCCTCGTAATAGGTCCTCCTCCTACCGAAAAGACTTAGTAATAATGATAGCAGCAATACTAGCAAGGCTAAGGTAAAGTTCTGCGTAAATAGCCAAATTAAGGCTAAAAGCCCTAAGAGCCCTAAAATTTTATGAAGTTTACCTGAGGATCCCTTTCTTATACTACGAAAAAAACTATGGCTGCTCTTAAGCCTTATCTCGCTCTTTCCCTTACCTTTACTCCTTGAAGGAGAGAAGGTCATGAGGGCCGCTCTTTTTATTTCCTCCTGAGTAGGAGGAGGCTTAAGGCCGCCAGCCCTGGTCCTATGTGCTAAAGAAAGATTTAAAGCTACCAGGGCATCCTCCTCCTTAACTACATCCCTACCATGTAGGGCCGCTCTAGCTCTAGCTACTTTGACAGCTACTATATCTGGCCTATATCCATCTACCTCTAATCTACTACAAGTGCTCGTAATTAGATTAAGAACCTCTTGAGGTATCTTAACCTTACTCAATGCCCTCCTAGCTTCTATTATTTTATTTCTTAATTCATTTTCATACTTTTCCCATCTCTCTAAGAACTTTAAAGGATTATCTTCAAATTCTAAATTCCTCCTAACTATTTCCTCTCTTAATTTAGGATCCCTAATGGTCTCCACTTTTACGCTTATAGCGAACCTATCCAGTAACTGGGGTCTAAGCTCTCCCTCTTCGGGGTTCATGGTCCCTATGAGTATGAACCTCGAAGGGTGTTTGAGGGATATACCCTCCCGTTCCACTACATTCCAACCTGAAGCTACGGCGTCTAGTATGCTGTCCACTATGTGATCGGGTAGTAAGTTAACTTCGTCTATATAAAGTATATTTCTATTAGCCTTAGCTAATATACCGGGTTCAAAAACTATCCTCCCTTCCTTAAGCGTCCTCTCTACATTTATGGTACCTAATACCATGTCCTCGGTGGCTCCTATGGGTAAATCCACTACTCTCATTTTTCTACGTTCAATGGGTAAGCCACCTTCGGCCTCTAATTTCCTTTTGCAAGCTTCACATAACTCCTCATAATTATGTGGGTCATCATTAAAAGGACAGCCCTTTACTACCTCTATTTCTGGTAGGAGCCTTGCGAAGGCCCTTACTATACTAGACTTACCCGTTCCCTTAGGCCCTATAATTAATAATCCCCCTATCTTAGGATCGACAGCTAAGCACATTAGCGCCTCCTTTAATTCCTCCATTCCTACGAAGGCGCTAAAAGGTAATACTTTCATTATGAGAACCCAAGCGTAATGCACTACTTTTTATCTCTCCTTATGCATTATAAATAAGTTTTGCCTTAGGCCTTACTAGCCAAGAAATGATGGTGGGGCCGAGGGGATTTGAACCCCTGGCTTTCGGGTCTGGAGCCCGACGCCATTCCTGGCTAGGCCACGGCCCCTACTATTTTAATACGTAGGTATCTTTTTAAAATCTTTCCTCGTAAATTTAATGGGCCCGTAGCGCAGCTAGGACAGCGCGGCGGCCTTCGGAGCCGCAGGTCCCGGGTTCGAATCCCGGCGGGCCCACTTACGTAAGAAGGGGCATGGGGGATCCTATAAGTGATTCATTAGGATAAAATCTCGGTTCGACTTAAAGGTTATCAAAGCTATGAACTTAGATATTAGTCTTAACCTATTCTATACGACCGTACCTCTCCATAATCTCTTTAACGTCTTCATCGGAAAATTCTCGATCGGCCTTACAATAACCTAAATGCTCCTTTAAGTTAGAAGATATTTCATTCCATATTTCCTGTCTATTTAACACGTCTTTAATGTTACAAATCTCCTCGGGGATCTCGTAAGCTTTACCCTAACCACAGAAGGGACATCTAACCTATAACTTTTTCATAGATTATCGCTCTTTTCAATTATAAAGTTACTAATTTAAATATTACCTTACATGTAAAACAAATATAAGGGTGCCAAGGAAGGGTAATGAGGCAATAAGGAAAGGTAATAGCGTCCATAACTTAAATAAATACCATAAGGCCCCTCCAAGTGCTGGACCTAAAATGGAACCTATACCAAAGGCAGCTGAAGTTAAGCCGAAACCCTTACCTAGTTTACTCCCCCCTAATTTATCAACTAGCCAAGCTGAATAAGCCGGTGAGGCCATATTACCTATGAGGCTAACTAGGGACATTAAAACCATGAAGTAAAGTAGGTCAGGGAAGAATGGTATAAGCAAGTAGGGAGGAATAGATAGAAGTACGCAAACCATTATTAGCCTCCTTCTATCTGTTCTATCAGCTAGCTTACCACCTACTACTTGGGCTATAGCTGTAGCTAATCCCCAACTAAGCGAGAATATTAGGCCCATATCGCTTACTGAAGCGCTTAACTCATACATTACGAACATGGTAATTAACGGTATGGTCATACCATTACTTAACCCATTTAGAAAGTTTATAGCGCAGAAATCTAGAAGATCTCTCTTAACATCCAATCCCCCTAGGCTTATCCTGCTCCCTTCCTTATCTACGGATAAGGATTTAGCTATATAAAGCATTAACGGGTAAGGAATTAAGGAGATTACCAAGGATAAGAGGAAAGGATATTTTAAACTTACATTATCTGAAAGGTAACCTCCTATTAGCGGCGCAAGTATTTGGCTTAGTATCCAGGAAAGGTTAAATAATCCGTAGCCTATCCCTCTGGAGGATTTAGGGATTAAATTAGCTATCGCAACGTTAAAAGGAGGGAATGAGAGGCCAAGGAGGATCCCAGCTATCGATTCCCCGATTAGGATATAGTACCAATTGTTAGATATTAAGTAAAGGAGATAGGAAAGAGGGAAGGGTATAACGGATAGCATTATTACCCTTGCTACTCCTAATCTATCCGTTAAAACTCCACCCACTACATTACCTAAAGTACGAGCTAAATTGTAAGTTGAGTTAAGGTATCCCAGTACCGTAGCTACTACTAATTCCTCCCCTATGAACTTCCTAATTATATAAGGTATAGAGGGACTACAAAGGGAAACCGTAAATACTATTAAGAAGGAAATGGACCATAAGATCCATACTACAGGAATGTGCCCTAATATCCTTAATTTATGAAGCGACATTTCTATTAACTGCGAGGTAATCCTATAAAAACTTTGTTTTAATTTCCCCTTAGCGATCACTTAAACGAAACCATCCTAGCTATGTTCGCTCCACCATACGTGTGCGTGACAATGGCCGTAAACGGTACCCCAGGCCTTATACGGCTCCTCTTGAGGAGGTAATTTAACTGCTACCTTAGTGGGTATACCCTCCACTACGCTGCCCCAGTAAAGTCCGTTTTTAGTTTCGTTAAAGCCGTTATTTATAAAGTCTAAACCTAATGGCCATAGTAGCCACGAAAAGTCCGCCGTATAGGTCTTAAGTGTTTTACGTACGCAATTCAATACTATGCATCTAAATACGGTGATGTAAGATGTTGAGTTAAAGCAGAAACTGTAATTCACAATTTTTATTCTATAATTTATGTAATGTAAAAATAAATGCTTAAAGTCATCTTTAATCCTTCTATATAGTTTACCTTAACGCCAGAAACTTTAGCTATTGTAAACCTATATATGGGAATTTCATACTTATAAGTTGCTTCTTTTAAATTGGATATACAGTAAGTATAGGGAATTAGCGTCAAAACGGCTATGAGTATCACAGCTAATTTACGCATACGGACATCCCTATTAGAATTAATTAGCTGTGCTGTAACGTATTAATGCTCCTAAGCGTAGCATGAGTATTACTTACTTAGTAGAGAACTCAAGTTAATATCCCTTCTTAGTCCTTCCAAAATACTCTCCTCGCTAGTTACTATTTTAATAACTTTAGTCCTACCATATCTGCCTAAGCTTACTACCCTAGCATTAATTATCCCTAACATATCTAGTTCATTAATTATATCGCTAATCCTCCTCTGGGAAACTGCACTTACCCCTATACGGTTACAAAGATTTCTGTACTTCTCATATATTTCCCCAGTAGTTATGTTCTTTACGCGATTCTTTTCCAGTGAGAGGATAGCTAGTAAAGTTAACTTAACGTGAAGGGGCATGGACTTAACGGTATCTACTATTAGATTACGTTCTACTTCCCTTTGAGCCATCCTTACATGTTCTTCACTAACTTTGCTCGCCCCTTCCCTTTCTGCTAGGTCGGCTGCCTTAAGTAATAGATCTAAAGCTAATCTGCAATCCCCATTTTGCTTGGCAGCTATAGCTGCGCAAAGTGGTATAACTCCTTCCTCCAATACCCCAGGGTAAAATGCTTCCTCGCTCCTCCTCCTAAGTATGTCCTCTAACTCCCTATTATTATAAGGCGGAAAGACTAACTCCTCCTCCCCTAAACTACTCTTAACTCTAGGATCTAAGTACTCCATGAATTTAAGATCATTAGTTACACCTATAATGGCTACCTTAGATCTACTCAATTCCTCGTTAATTCTTGTAAGGAAATACAGTACTGAGTCGCCACTCCTCTTAACCAGCCAATCTATTTCGTCAAGTACTATGAGTAGTATACCTCCCCTATTTTCTAGGGTATATGTAAATCTCTTTAGTACTTCAGTAGTTGAAAGCCCGGTAAATGGGACAGGCCTACCTACGGCAGAGGCCAATTCCGCTAAAACTCTGTAATTGGTACTACTCTTCCTACAATTGATATAAGCCGTGAGGACGCCACTTTTTACCTTTAGGAGTAATCTCCTAAGTACGTACTTAGTAACTGCTGTTTTACCTGTACCGGTAAGACCGTAAATGAACACATTGGGGGGCTTAGAACCTCTTAGTACTGGGGCTATAATCTTAGCTAATTGTAAAATTTGCTCCTCCCTATGCGGCAATTCCTCAGGTACGTATTCAGGTAAGAGTATTTCCCTTTTCTTGAATATCCTTACATTTTTAGCATAATTCTCGAATAGCCTATCCAGTATGTCCACGATTACTTCTCCTCCAGTAGATGCACTAGCTAATATGCCCACTTAAATGAATTGGCTAAAATAGATCCTATAGAGGTTAATGAGCTAAATTTAAAAGTCACCAACAATTATATTACTCCCGAGCCGGGGTGGCCGAGCGGACTAAGGCGCCGGGCTCGAGATTGATCCGTTTATTAGGGCTCAGATGGGAGACCCGGTGCTCCTTTGGAGCGCGTGGGTTCGAATCCCACCCCCGGCGCCATATACTTTCTGGGATTTAGGGGCCTGACCTCCTTAAGTTCCGGTAAGCCGTTAGAGGAATTCCTATAATAAGCGCTTAGGACAGGGCAGCCTTTACCACCATTATTACAATAGGTCAGTAATTTCACCTTACGTAATCTCCATTCCTCTACTCCAATTAATACGCATCTGTGTCCATGACTAGTAGGCAGGTAGAATGAACAGTACTTTCGGTTCAGAGTATCACCCCCTTGTTTCCTTAATAGTAATTATAAAGGATCTTTTGTACTTAACGTATAGGGAGGGAAGTTGCCAGCTAACCTACCTGCGGAAGCTAAAGCTAAATGGCTTAGGGTAATGGAGGCTCGAACGCCTCAGGAGAAACTAGAAGCATTAAAGGATTTCCTGTCTTCAGTACCTAAACATAAAGGTACTGCTAAACTAAGAGCCCAAATAAGGCATAAGATAGCGGTGTTAAGGAGGGAAATAGAGGAAAGGAAGCGTAAAAGAGGTAAAAGAGGACCTAAGTTCTTTATAAGGAAGAGTGGAATGGCTCAAGCAGTATTAGTAGGGCTAACTAATAGCGGTAAAAGTACTCTATTAAAGTACTTAACTAATGCTAACCCCAGCATTGCGGAGAGGCCTTTCGAGACTAAACTGCCTATACCTGGGATGCTTCAATACGGTGATTTAAGCATACAGCTAGTGGAGGCTCCGGCACTAATAGAGGGGGCATCTAAGGGAGCTATGTGGGGGCTTCAGGTACTTACCTTAGCTAAGAACGCTGACGTAATAATACTAGTAATAGATCTTTCTTACGATCCTCTTTACCAATTAAAAGTTATAGTGAGTGAATTAAGTGACGCCGGAATACTACTTAGCCCTAAAAAGTTCGAAGTACGAGTGGAAAGGAGGAGGGGATGCGGTATTACCATATTAGGGCTAGATCCCATGGAATGTAAGAAATTAGGGAACTTACTAAATGACCTAGGTATTAGCGACGTTATAGTTAAGGTCTCAGGCGAAGCTAGTGCTGAGGACGTGGTTAACGCAATATTAGGCTATCAACATAAACCCGCATTAGTATTAGCTACGAAATATGATGTGAGTAGGGATAACTTTAATAAGTTAGAAGGGGCATGTAGGGAGTTGAGGTTAAAGGCGTATCCGTTTTCCCCTCAAATTCCTCGTGAGAATTTAAAGAGGGAGCTATGCAGAGCTATTATGAAAGCTTTAAACCTTATATTGGTCTACGTCAAGACCCCTGGTTCTACTCCTATACCGGTAACTTTAAACGAAGGTTCCATTGTTTTAGATCTAATAGAGAAGGTACTCGGTAATAGGATACTAGGGGAAGTTAAGTACGTTAAAGTTTGGAGCAATAGGTTTAAGTTTAACCCCCAGAAATTAGGATTGAAATCCCCTCTGGGAGATGGGGATTTAGTAGAAATAGCTATTTAGGTGTAATCGGTAAATACTTCATGTTAAAGTGGTTATGATGGTGGAATTAAGAGTAGCTGAAGCCAAACAACGGGACGTGGGTAGGGGTATCGTTAGGCTAGATAAGGGAACTATGAGAAAGCTAGGGATTTCACCCGGGGATATAGTTGAGATAAGGGGCAAAAAGAGTACGGTAGCTATAGCTTGGCCGGCCTATGTAGAGGATGAGGGTAAGGGCATAGTGAGGATGGATGGATTATTAAGGCAAAATGCTGGAGTATCGTTAGGGGATCTAGTAGAAGTTAGGAAGGCTAATGTAAGACCAGCTACCTTGATTACCTTAGCTCCCGCAGAGGAGGAGATAAGGTTCGGGGAAGATTTCGTCGATTACGTCAAGAGACAACTTATAGGTAGGGCTGTAGCTAAAGGAGATACTCTAGTTATACCGGTATTAGGTATGGCATTAAGATTAGTAGTGATAAACACTAGACCTAGCCCCCTAGTGCAGGTAGTAGAATCGACGGAGATTAAGTTAAGGTCTCAACCAGCTAAAATCGAATTAGCTATACCAGCCGTTACCTATGAGGATATAGGTGATTTACATGAAGCTAAGCAGAAGATAAGGGAAATGGTTGAATTGCCTTTAAAACATCCAGAGCTATTTAGGAGGCTCGGTATAGAGCCTCCTAAGGGATTACTACTTTACGGGCCTCCTGGTACCGGTAAGACCTTACTAGCTAAAGCGGTAGCAAATGAAAGCGGAGCCCACTTTATAGCTATTAACGGACCTGAAATAATGAGTAAGTTCTACGGGGAATCGGAAGCTAGGTTAAGGGAGGTATTCAGGGAGGCAGAAGAAAACGCTCCGGCCATCATTTTCATAGACGAAATAGATGCCATAGCTCCCAAGAGGGAGGAGGTAACGGGGGAAGTAGAGCGTAGAGTGGTAGCGCAATTGCTAGCTTTAATGGACGGGCTTAAGTCTAGGGGACAAGTAGTAGTAATCGGTGCTACTAATAGGCCCGATGCACTAGACCCCGCTCTAAGGAGGCCTGGTAGGTTCGATAGGGAAATAGCTATACCGGTACCGGATAAAACCGCTAGGAGGGAGATTCTCCAAGTTCATACTAGGAATATGCCCCTAGCGGACGACGTAAATTTAGATGAAATAGCTGAAATAACCCATGGCTTTACGGGAGCTGATTTAGCTGCTTTATGTAGGGAAGCTGCCATGCACGCTCTAAGGAGGTTCTTACCTAAAATAGATTTAGAAAGGGAGGAGATACCTACCGAGGTATTAGAAAGTTTGAAGGTTACTAAACAGGACTTCATGGAGGCGTTGAAGGATATTCAGCCATCTGCGTTGAGGGAAGTATATGTAGAGGTACCCGAAGTTCACTGGGAGGATATAGGAGGGTTAGGGGAGGTAAAGCAGGAACTTAGGGAGGCCGTGGAATGGCCGTTAAAGTATCCGGATTATTTCGAGAAAATGGGTATAGAGCCGCCTAGGGGCATATTACTTTACGGGCCTCCTGGTACCGGTAAGACCTTACTAGCTAAAGCGGTAGCTACCGAGAGTGAAGCTAACTTCATAAGCGTAAGGGGACCAGAAATCCTCAGTAAATGGGTAGGGGAATCCGAGAAAGCCATTAGGGAGATCTTCAGGAAAGCTAGGCAGGCAGCTCCGTGTATAATATTTTTTGATGAAATAGATTCCATAACCCCCAGGAGAGGGTTTAGGACCGATAGCGGGGTAACGGATAGAATAGTTAACCAGCTATTAACGGAGATGGATGGAATTACTCTTTTAAGGAACGTGATAGTAATCGGTGCTACTAATAGGCCGGATATCTTGGATCCGGCCCTTCTAAGGCCTGGTAGGTTCGATAGGATTATCTACGTACCGCCTCCAGATGAGAAAGCT
>NJEH01000029.1 GCA_002254595.1 Thermofilum sp. ex4484_15 | reverse complement strand
AATTACCACTAATGATAGAACTCGTTTACTCATATAATTCACCGTTGTTACTATTTCTAATTTTCAGGGAATATAAACTTTATACTTGGCGTTACTAGTTTAAACTGTTTACCCTTAGGGGATATAAAGGAAAAATTAATCTTTTTGATCGACTAATTGCCTTTTAGTGGAATAGCATGAGATGGATTTATAGGAGGTTACTAACGGCGTTCTTCACCATTCTAAGCGCTGCATCGCTCCTATTCTTCCTCATAAGGCTAATGCCGGGTAACCCTATGGACGCCTTCATAGCTATGATGGTGCAACAATATAGGGGCGAAATGAGCTACGAGGAAATAGTAGCGCAAGCTAAAGCGCTATTTGGGGTGATGCCTACCGAACCTTTATGGAAGCAGTACTTGGATTTCCTAAGGAATATCTTCACCGGGAACTTCGGCGAATCCATGATAGATAGGGCGCCTATAAGCGACTACCTAACTAAAGCCCTACCTTGGACGGCCTTCGTCCTATCGATAGCCCTACTAATATCATTTGTATTAGGAGTAGGCTTAGGGATGTTCTTAGCCTATAAAAGGGGGAGAACCTACGAAGGTGCACTTACCACCTTCCTCATGTGTTGGAGAGGGGTACCGGATTACATAGTAGCTTTAGCCTTACTTTGGATATTTAGCTATTACCTTAAGTTATTCCCCATAGGCGGGGCTTACTCGCCTGAGGTTAAGCCCGGTTTAAATTTTGCCTTCATTAAGGATGTACTATGGCATGCTACTTTACCTATCATGAGTTACGTACTAGTGCATTTCGCCTTCTGGGCCTTAATGATGAGGGGGAGTACTATATCGGTATTAGGAGAGGATTACGTTACGGTAGCGGAAGCTAGGGGGCTACCTACTAGAAGGGTAATGGTTACTTACGTAGGTAAGAACGCTATACTGCCCCTCTTTACCATGTTTATGATAGCTATAGGTTGGATATTCGGCGGATCGGTATTTATAGAGACCATATATAATTACCCCGGAATAGGTTATTACCTTGTCCAAGCGGTAAGCCTTAGGGACTATACCTTAATGCAGGGTTGTTTTATGATAATAATTATAGCCGTAGTCACCGGTACCTTCCTAGCCGACCTACTCTACTCCAAGTTAGACCCTAGGGTGAGATTGGAGTGAGGACGGTTAAGTCGGTTAGGGGGAGGGTTAAAGCTTCCCTTTCCTGGTACTTCTACGATTACCTTTATGAGCCGTTACTCATAGTTTGGAAGAACAAGAAAGCTAGGATAGGTTTCATCATATTGGTACTTTACGCCTTAATGGCTATTTTAGGCCCTAAATTCAGACCTTTAAACTTAGTGGGCAACCCCTTAGATGCTTGGAAGCCACCTTCCTTAGAGCACCCGTTAGGTTGCGATTACTTAGGTAGGGATATACTTTCGATGCTAGTAAACGGGGCCCCTCTAGTCCTCTCGGTAGCGTTCCTGAGGGGCCTTTTCGTAGTACTCATAGGTTTAGCTATAGGGGTAATAGCCGGTTACGTAGGAGGTAAGTTAGATAGTTTCCTCTCCTTCATAACCGATATAGTGTTAAACATACCTTCTCTACCTCTATACATAGTATTAGCTACTTACTTCAAGGTAACCGATCCAATTACCATGGCCTTAGTACTTAGCGTTACGGGTTGGGCCGGCTTAGCTAGATCGGTTAGATCTCAGGTGCTTTCACTTAAGACCGCTCCCTTCGTAGAGGCGGCGAAGGTACTGGGCTTCCCGACCCGATATATAGTATTTAGGGAAATAACCCCTAATATAATGTCATATATCACTATTAATTATATTTGGTCCACTGCTGATGCCGTTTACGCTATGGTAGGTTTATTCTTCCTAGGGGTGATACCCTTTAGTACCGTTAACTGGGGGGTAATGTTATTCATGGCTTACAGGTTTACCGGTGCTATATATTCTATGGGGACCGTTCACTTCATGGTAGCCCCCATCGTGGCTATAGTGGGTTTACAGTTAGGCTTAATACTATTCTCCTACGCCATGGATGAGATATTTAACCCTAGGATAAGGACGGAGTACTTTAGGGCGCTAAGGTGACCGTACATGGAATTAAGCGGGGAGGACTCTATATTGGAATTAGCGGGCGTAACGGTTACGTACAAGATGCCTAGGGGTATAGCTAAGGTGGTAGATGGTGTCGATTTAAAGGTTAACGAAGGGGAAGTATTAGGCCTAATAGGGGAAAGCGGTTCAGGCAAGTCCATGCTGGCATCGGCTATTATGCGTGTAGTACCCCCTCCCGGCATTACCACGGGGTCGATAATATTTAAAAGCGAGCTCTTGAATGGGAAGATAGACTTACTTAAGCTTCCATTAACCAAATTCAGGCAGGTTAGGTGGAAGGAATTAGCCATGGTATTCCAGGGGGCCATGAACTCCTTTAACCCTACTATAAGGATTAAGGAGCACTTCTTAGATACGGCCTCAGCCCATGGTTGGCACGATAGAGGAGAGGTTTTAGAGAAAGCTAGTAAGCTACTGGAGCTGGTGAGGTTAGAACCGGGTAGGGTCCTAGATTCCTTCCCTCACGAACTTTCCGGGGGTATGAAACAGAGGGCTTTAATAGCTTTAAGCCTATTGCTAGATCCCCGCTTATTGATATTGGACGAACCTACTTCAGCGCTAGATACGGTCTCCCAGAGGGTAATATTAGACGTATTAAAGGATATCTACCATAGGCTTAAATTAACTATGATCTTCATAACCCACGATGTACCGATAATAGCCGGTTTAGCTCAAAGGGTAGCGATCATGTACGCTTTTAAGGTAGTAGAGGTAGGGCCCATAGAGGAAATATTTAGAGCCCCCGTACATCCATATACTAGGGGTTTACTTAGTACGATACCTTCGTTAACTACCGATATAGATGAAATTAAGCCCATCCCCGGTAGGCATCCGGATCCTATAAATCCACCCCCGGGTTGTAGGTTCCACCCTAGGTGCCCCTATAGGGATGAAAAGTGCATGAAGGAGGAGCCCTCCTTCATCGAAGTTAAACCTGGGCATTTCGTATTATGTCATAAGGCCTTAGAGATAGGAGGAGGCGGAGCTAGTTGAGCTCCCTACTTAAATTGGAGGACGTAAAGGTCTACTTCGAAGTCAAAAGAGGTTTAAGGAGGACCTTTTACGTAAAAGCCGTAGATGGGGTAAGTTTAGAATTACGTAGAGGTTCGTCGATAGTACTCGTAGGCGAATCGGGTTGCGGTAAGACTACCTTAGGTAAAGTAGCTGTGGGGCTCCTTAAACCTACTTCCGGGAAGGTCCTTTATAAAGGTAAAGATGTGTTCTCGCTCAAGGGAAGGGAACGTATGGAGTTTAGGAGGAGAGTTCAGTTAGTCCATCAGGATCCGTATACCTGCCTTAATCCTACTAAGACGGTTTACGCCATACTAGCAGCTCCTTTGAAGAGATGGGGATTAGTTAAGCGTAGGGAGGAACTGTTAGATAAGGTAGCGAGCTTATTGGAAGAAATAGGAATACCTCCCGAGGAGTACCTATTTAGATATCCTCATCAGTTAAGCGGGGGGGAAAGGCAAAGGATTAGCTTAATTAGGGCTCTTTCCGTAGATCCCGAGGTCATAGTAGCTGACGAGGCAGTATCCGCCGTAGACGCATCGATTAGGGTGGAGTTAATGGATTTGATGCTTAAATTAAGGGGTAAATATAACGTTTCCTACCTCTTCATAACCCACGATCTAGCTGTAGCTAGATATTTCGCTATAAGGTCTAGGGGCTTCATAGCTGTCATGTACTTAGGTAAGATACTGGAATTAGCCCCTGAGGACGAGATAATTAAAAGGCCTTTACACCCCTACACCAAGGCCTTACTGGCAGCCGTACCGGTATTAGATTTAGAGTACGCTAAGACTAGGGAGCCGCTACCTTTAAAAAGGCTCGACGTCCCCAGCCCAATAAACTTGCCGAGCGGTTGTAGGTTCCACCCTAGGTGCCCCTACGCTATGGAGGTATGTAGCAGGGAGGAGCCTTTATTGAAGGAATATTCTAAAGGCCATTACGTAGCTTGCCACCTTTACGATAGGGGGTGAAAGTTGAACCCCGTAATGGGTAGGTTATTAACGTTAATGTGTTTCGTAGTACTAATGATGGCCATACTAGCTTTACCCAACCTTAAATCCGATGAGCCGGAATACGTAGTGGACTTATTAGCGTTAACTATCTCCCTTATAGTATTAATTTTAGTAATAATAGAGGTAAGGAGGGAAGTATCTAAGGGGTAAAACTACTCATTTACTTACCGTCCTTAGTTTCTCTAAAGCTTTATCCATCTCCGTAGCGAAGATGGCTATAGCGTAATCGCTTATCCCCCCTACCCAAATAAGATACTCCTTGTACCTTACTAATCCATCTCCGAAGATTACTAACGGCCTATCTCCGTATTCTTCTATAGCTCCTTTAGGGGCTAGGAGGTAATCGCTTATCGCCTTAAGTTCTCCTTCCCCATTTATTAAAGCTAATCCGTTTCTATAAGAATTATCTCCCTTGAGTACTCCATGCCATCCCACTAGATATTCATCCTTAGATAACTTTAAGGCGTTAGTGGACCAGCCTACCTTCCATTCCCAATCCTCATTTACGAATAAAGGCCTTAAGGTATTAGCATCTACGATAAGCTCGGTTAGGTCAGCCCACCCGCTCCAGCATACCTCCCCCTCCCCTATCCTAGGCCTAGTTAGGAATAAAGCCTTACTTCCCTCTACCTTTAATATGGCGCTATCTTTATGGCATCTCGGGATGAAAATTTCATCCCTTAGTTTTATTCTAAAGTGACCCCTACGCATTAATTGCCATGAAGTATTAAATACCGCTAGGCCCTGTACATCCCTCCTCTCGTAACCCCCTTCCTTAAGGAAGTAGCCCTTGCCGGTATACAATACGTAAATCGAGCCGTTAGCTTCAAATACCCTAGGGTCCTCGCAACCTAGGAACTCCCATAGCTCCTTAGGCCAAAGTACTATCCTAGTGGCTAGCGGTCCTTTAGTAGAACCGCTTAGTAACTCCTCTAGATCTAACTCCGTCAGACCTATGCTCGAAGTATAGTGGAAGTAATCAAATATTAACCGTGGTAATAGGATTAACTTACGTCCTTTAACCGTAGCTCCAGGGTTAAAGGCTACTGAAGGCTTGCTCCTCTTGTACCCCTCTACTTTAAAGTCCTCCGGTCCTAGGTAAGCTACCCTCTTAAATACATCGTCCACTAAAGGTTTCCTAAGTCCTTTAAATCTCTTAAAAGCATCTATTTGTCTCTCCTCTAATACCTCTACTATCCCCATGGCTTAAACATCTCCGAATGGAAAGGGTGATGGGTATTTCGGGTTCTAAAAATTCCAGTCCTTAAATAATCCATATCGTTACCTTCCTCTACCACGCACTTTCCACCTACTTAGGGAGGATCTTCTATGCTACTTAAATAGGTATCTACTACTTGATTTAAAATATAGCTACGTCCTCCACTTAAGAAGCTTAGGCCTTAACCCGTAAACATAAATAACTCCTTTAATATTTAATGAACTTAGTTAAATGAATCAAACACCAGGAGAAACCTAAAGCTTACCCCCAATGCCGGTAGTGGGCAAGCTTTATCTATCACCTCCTAACCTTAACTTGATAACCCTGGGGTAAGCGGTCATGGAGGCAGTAAAGGTAGTAAATTTAACCAAAAGGTTCGGCTACTTCGAGGCCCTCAAGGGTATTTCATTTACGGTAAATGAAGGTGAGATCTTCGGATTAATAGGCCCTAACGGGGCAGGTAAGACTACTACTTTTAGGATTATAGCGGGATTAATGAAGCCTACTAGCGGCGAAGTTAAGGTATTCGGTAAGGATGTAGTTAGGGAGACTAAGGAAGTAAGGAAGTTAATTTCCTACCTACCGGAAGAGGCGGGCGCTTACAGGAACATCACGGGCTTTGAATACCTTAAAATGGTAGCCGAGATATACTTTGGTAAAGGTAGCGAAGCTGAAGAGGCCTTAGAGTTAGGGATAAAATTAGCTGGGTTAGGCGATTCGCTTTACGAAAAAATGAAGACCTACAGTAAGGGCATGAAAAGGAGAATCCAGGTAGCTAGGGCTTTGATGGTTAAGCCTAGGGTAACTATCTTGGATGAACCTACTGTAGGTTTAGACGTTATCTACTCTAGGGAGGTGAGGGGGGTAGTTAAGGACTTCTCTAGGGAATACGGTTTAACGGTACTAATATCTAGCCACAATATGTTGGAAGTTGAGGATATCTGCGAGAAAGTAGCTATAATTAATGAAGGTAAGGTTTTAACTGAAGGTTATGTAAAGGATTTACTTAGCGAATACGATGCTAAGAATTTAGAGGAAGTATTCATCCGTTTAGTTAAGGGTGGGAAATAAATGATAAGCCCCCTCATAGTTAAGGAGTTTAAGGATTTAATTAGGGATCCTAGAATATGGATACCCTTCATAATCTCCGCACTAATTATGCCCATCATGGGGTTGGTAATAGCTTTCCCCATGAAGTCAGCAATAGAGGAATCGCTAAGCGGGTTAAAAGTAGGGATAGTTAACTTAGATAAGGGGAGGGAGGCCGTCGGGCTAATTAACTTCCTAGGGGGGAGCGGCGTTAAAGTGATCGACCTCACTCCTTACTTTAGTAATACATCTAATAATAATTTGATAATTAACGATTTAGTGAAGTTAGTTAAGGAGCGTAAGGTGAACGTAGATGCCGTAATGATATTCCCCAGGGCCTTCACCTCTAGGTTAGCGATGAAATCTAAAGTACCTCTCGTACTATTCTGCTTGGTGAGGGAAGTAAGTATCTTCGGCTCCCCTAAAGTATATCGCATAACGAACTTAGTTGAGGAGTACCTAAGGTCTAGGATGTTAAAAGGTAGCAGTTTAAATCCTAACGTAATTATGAACCCCGTTAACCTAACTTCGATAACTTACCTAGAGGGTAAGGGGATATTATTAAGAGGAGATCCCCAAGTAGTACTAAGTTCGTTAGGTTTCTCCGCGTTCTTCCTACCTTTAATATTGATGATAATTTCCGTATCGGTAATACAAATGGCCGCTACTTCTACCGCCGTGGAGAATGAAGAGAGGACGTTGGAGACCTTACTTACCTTCCCTCTTTCTAAGTTCGACGTATTATTGTCAAAGCTCTTAGGTTCATTCGGCGTATCGTTAATAGGTTCCGTCCTAAACTTAATAGGGTTCGTAGCGTATCTTTACATATTCTCTATCGCTATACCTAGCCAAACCGGTTTTAGCGTTAACTTAACTTCCCTCTTGATCTCCGGTAAGGATTTAGCGTACCTTATAGTGAGTTTATTAGCTACTTTATTCTTCATGGCCGCTTTAGGCGTAATAGTAGGTGCCTTAAGTAGCGACGTTAGGATAGCCGGTAGCATAGTAGGCCCTTTGGCTATGGCGGTCTTTATACCCGGTTACTTCATATCCTTCGCTAATTTAAGCAGCCTTAGTCCGGCGTTACGAGCGCTAATGTACTCCCTGCCTTTAACCCAGCCTATAGCGTTAGCTAAGAAAGCCGTTACCGAGAGCTTACCACTCCACACCCCCATCTACTTGATGATATCCTTGGCGTTCTCGGTAGCTATAGTAGCGTTGACCGCGAGGATATTCTCCTTAGAGACCCTATCCAGTTTACAGAGGAGGCTAAGTAGGTTAAGGAGGAGGAGATAATATAGCCTCGTATTTAAGGTGGGGGGTATTTGGGGAAGGCTGTAGAAGTCGAGAACTATTGATTTGTAACTTATCTACGTAAGGGGTTCTTTAGACGCGAGAGGAAGGTAGTTAAGGCTTTAAGGGGTATAAGCTTCGACGTAAACTTGAGGTAGGTATTCGGCCTCCTAGGCTCCAATGGCGCGGGTAAAACTACTACCGTGAAAATATTAAGTACTTTACTATTACCGGGTGGGGAGAAGCTAGGGTATTGGGTTTAACGTCGTTAAGGAAGCTAAGGAGGTAAGGAGGTTAATAGGAGTTTCCTTTAAGCATCGAGAGGGGTTTCTTCTGGAAGCTAACCGGTAGGGAGAATTTAATTTACCTCGGGATGCTGTACGGCTTAAGGGAACGTAAGTTAAAGAAGAGGGTAAGGGAGGTCTTGGAGTTAGTGGACTTAGAGGAGTTAGGAGTTAGCGATAAACTCTATGAGGAGTATTCCCTAGGCATGAAGGCTAGGCTAAGTATAGCTAGGGCTTTACTAACGGAGCCGGAGATATTCATCCTAGACGAACCTACTTTAGGGTTAGATCCTTCATCCGCTAGGACGATAAGGGAGCTATTGGTTAAGTAACCCACGAAGAGGGGAGGACGGTCCTAATAACTACTCATAATATGTTCGAAGCCGAGATAGTATGCGATAGGGTAGCTATCATGAACGAAGGTAAGATAGTAGCGATGGGTGAAGTTAGGCGCTTAAGAGGAGGATTAGAGGAAGGGTCTCGCTCGAGGTAACGGCTTTATTACCTGCTAGTACTTCCCTGAAGGTTTTAGCGTCCTCCGTAAGGGAGGAGATCGGCGGTCCTTTAGAGATAAATAATACCCGAAGGGGAGGGGGTAAAGGTGAGAG
>NJEH01000028.1 GCA_002254595.1 Thermofilum sp. ex4484_15 | reverse complement strand
GGGAATTAAAGGAACGTTCCCTAGCGGTAAATTACGAAGTTAACGTATTAACGGGGAGGGTACATTACTTATTAAGGCCTTACGGAGTAAGCGAACTGGAGGAGGTATTGAGGGCTAATCCTAGCGATTACTCCCTCGTAGCGGATAAGTACGATATTATTATACTTAGTAAATTGCAGGAGGACGCCTTCGTTAAGTTATCCGAAATAGCGAGGGAAGTAGGTAAGAGTAAATCCCTAATAAAGTATCATTACGATGTACACGTTAGATCGCGGTTAATAAAGGGTTACGAGGTAATTACGCCGCGCGCCGATCCCGTAAGTTCCGTAAGAGCGTTAATTAAGGTTTCCTTTAAGGAAGAAGGCCACATAATAAATTACCTTAAATCCCTTAAAGGTAAGCCCTTCGTTTTAGACGTAGGGAAGGAAATAGATAGCAATAGCGCTTTTACTATAATAGAAGTAGGACTTAGCGATTTACGTAATGCCATTTCAGTAGTTACTGGGGGTTTTAGTGAGGAATGTTGGGTTTCCCTTCTCTTAGGAAGAGAACATCGTAAATCCTTACCTCTTAACTTATTTTACGAAGGAGGCTGGCTTTACCCAAAGGATATTTATACGAGTAAGTTGAACGAATTAACGGAAGGCTACAAATGAACGTACTTAGGCCATTTGACCCATGGCGGAACCCTTTATGTACCTGTCCTCCCAAATATTCGTTCCAGCCCTACACTGGTTGTAGCCACTCATGCCTCTACTGTTACGCTACCTCTTACATAAGGTCAAGGAGAAGTAAACCTAAAAGCGACTTGCTTAGAAGGTTGAGGAAGGACTTAAGGCTAGCCGATAGGAGGCTAATAGTTAGTATGAGTAATAGTAGCGATCCTTACCCGCCCGAAGAAAAGGAGTTAGGTATTACTAGGGAGAGTTTAAGGCTATTGCTCAGTTACGGTTTTAAAGTATTAATAATAACTAAAGGTAGCTTAGTGACCAGGGACTTAGATTTAATTAGAAGGGGGGAAGTTACAGTTAGCGTTACTGTAACTACGTTAGACGAGGGGTTATCTAAGCTATTGGAACCGGGCGCCCCTCCCCCTTCGGAGAGAATTGAGGCCCTACGTAAGTTAAGTAGGGGGGAAGTACCTGTTTCAGCTAGGGTAGATCCGGTGATACCCAGCTTAAACGATGAACCGAGGGAATTAGAGGAGTTGGTCGGAAGGTTAGCCGATGCCGGTGTAAGCCACGTAGTTACTTCAACTTATAAGGCTAAACCCGATAGCTTAAAGAGGTTAATAACGGCCTTCCCCCAAGAAGCTAGTTATCTAAAGAGGATCTATAGGGAGGAAGGGTTGAAGTTTAGGGGGTACCGGTATTTAAGGAAGGAGTTAAGGGAGAAGTTATTAAGGCCCGTCGTTAAAGCAGCTAGATATTACGGGTTAACTTATGCTACCTGTAGGGAAGGGCTTACCTCTAAAGAATTCTTCAACGCCCCTAGTTGTGATGGGAGCCACCTAATTACCCTTAAAAGGAGGGGGCTTAACCTAGCATAAAGCCCCCTCCGGATCTATTCCTCCATAACTCCCTACTTAACAGATCCCTGACGGCAACCCTTATAGCTTCGCTCCTATTCGGGTATAGACCCATCTTTACGAGTTCGTCTAAACCTTGGATGTAAGCCTCCGGTAAGTGAACGGTAAGTAACCTCATCCTCTCTTCTCTAGCTCTTTTAACCACTTTCACTCACCTCTCCGCTTGGTAGTAGTATGGGGTCTTAAGGCGATATAAGCCTATTAGAATATCAAGGCATCATTAGTTGTATTACGTTTAATTTATTTTTTTAAACATCTTTCACGTAATGCAATCGGTTAGGCGCAATTTATGAAGAGTATAACGGCGTTATAAGATAATTAACTATAATTTTTATGAGTAGTAACTTTAACTTCCTAATATTACAATTTTTTTAAAACCTAGAGTTATTACGCGTTACCTTCACCTTTAGTAAATAAATGCTCTCCCTTTAAGTACTCGTTTAGTCGCATAATCTCCCTCCATACTCTCTTAAAGACGAGCTTAACTTCCTTAACTTTTCCTTACCCTTCCTTAATATGAAGTTAGCTACTTCTACGAGCTCTTTTAGCCTACTTTCGTTTACAAGCAACCTTCCCCCTACGATTAATGGTACCTCCATTCTTTCACTACCCATTATTTCGAGGACTATCCTATCCTCCCTAAGGGATTGGATGCCGCTATGCTTAAAGCCAGAGGCCCTAGCTAATTTAATTAACCTATCCGCTTGAATTAACCCCGATGAAACTACGTGAATTATAGGTGGTTGGACTAAAAGCCATAAATCCTCGTAAGCATCGTTTAGGTATTTCTCTACTTCACGTACCTCTACTTCCCTATGCCATTTACCTACTACCTTCATCCCGAACTTATCCCCTGGCCATTTAGCTACGGTTAATTCTATCCTACCGCTACAAGAACTAGTAGTATAATAACATTTTAAGGAGTTTATTAAGTTCAAAACCCCTAATATGTCTTCGTCTAACTTCCCCTTCTTGAGATCGCCTTCAAGCTTAGAGAGGAATTGCCTCTTCCTCAACTCCCAAGGGTCCATCCCCTTACCTTCCCCCTAGGGTATCGCCCATTTTAGCTTTTAAAGTAAGTTAAGGGCTAAACGCTTAGCGGCTCCTCCTCCAGTTATTTACTAAGGCGCTTTCGTTAGGATACACTAGTACCTTCCCCTTTCCCTTTACCATGAATACCAAGTTCACCCTATCTAATATAAGTAAGTGGCTATAGAGGTTCCCCATACCCATTTTAAGCTCCTTAGCTAATTGATGGAGGGTTATCCCTGGCTTTTCGAAGAGGTATAGCATTATCCGCCTCCTAGTAGGGCTCCTTAGCGCTTCGCTCACTGAAAGTATCTTCCTCGGCATAGCCTTCTCCTATTTCGAATTATGTATTTAACCTATATAAATTCCATAGCGAAATAGTTAAGTACTTGTAGCGTACATTAGCCGGTACGCAGTGTAAGCTAAGGGGGTATCGTTGATAATAATACAACCGCTAAGAGATGTTGAAGGAGGGGTGCTTACTTACTTAAGGCAGGGAATCGCCAAGGAATTAGGTGTTGAGGTGAGGATATCGGAAATTAACTTAAAGTTACCTATAGAAGCCTTTGATGAACTTAGGGAACAATACAATGCAGATAAGGTATTGAGTTACTTAAGGAAAGTAGTCAAAGTAAAGAGGGGAAAGGTGCTAGGCGTAGTAAACGGGGATGGTTACTCCCCCGGGTTGAATTTCGTATTCGGGGAAGCGGAACTTAACGGTAATTATGGGGTAATATTCTTAGAGAGGCTTAAAGAGGAGTTTTACGGGAAGCCATCTTCAAGGGAATTATTCTTAATTAGATCCTTAAAGGAAGCATTACATGAAATAGGACACCTTTACGGTTTAACCCACTGCCCGAACCCTAGGTGCGTTATGCACTTTAGTAACTCCATATCGGATACCGATATTAAGGAAGCTAGTTACTGCAGGAGGTGCAGGGAACTCCTAGGAGCTCGCTTAGAACTTAGGTAACTTTACTCCCCTTTGGCCTTGATACTTACCCTTGTACGGCCTACTAGCCGGAGAGGAGAGCTTAGAGAAGATAACGTGAAGGAACCTAGTACCGGTGGTTAGTCTCACGGGGAACTCCCCCCCTACCAGCTCTATGGTTAGTTGCCCTTCGAAACCGGCGTCTATTACGGTATTATGGGTTATAAAGGGGCCAGCTAAGTAATGGCGGTTAAGGGGTTCCTCGAAGTCTACGACTACTCCCCCGTATTCCTTAAACTTCACCCTAAGTACCCTATCCCACCTTAATTTACTTAACTTACTTAATTTACTAAGTAGTGAGCCGTCCCGAAGGGATCTATTAAGTTCCTCTAAGTCGGAGCGGTTCAAAAGCCATCCGCATTCGTCGGCACGTACTTCGAGTACCCTTTCCGCTTCCCTCGCTACATCCTCAGTTAAATAAACGTAATCGTCGTTACAAGGCGAGGTCTCGTAGGAGAAACCCCTATGGCAGTACTTACCTACCCTCTCCTTAAAATTACTTATATTAATTACTCCTTTAATTACTAAACAATTAGCTTCCTTAAAGGCATAAACGCCTTCCTTTAATAGTAGCAATTGGACCTCGTTAGTTAACGCTCCGCTCGGGAGTTTTAAAATAATATTACCCCCACGCTCGTAGGAAACGGCATCGAATAAACCTGCTAAATAATAATGGGAGTACTCGGGATCCAGGGCTCTAGGAACTCTCCTTCCCTCCCCATCCTTTAAACATTCCGTATAAGATGATAATATTAACCTAGCTAATTTCCCCCTTATTACCGCCTCCCCATACCCGCGCTTAACATATCCCCCCAATTCCTCCGCTAGATTAACGTAGGGATGTAAATCCCCCTTTAAGAGCACGTTCCCCCCTTCTACTTCCCCCTTTCCGCTAAGGTAGCCGAGCAACATAGCTAACTTACGTTTAATTACGTTATCCCCCCTGGGGAAGTTAAGTAACAGCGGTACGGCTAATAGGTCGTTAGGCTTGAGCTCCGATGCCATTAATTCTACGAGCTCTCCTCCCCTATAAGTTAAGAACTTATGCCTAGGGGTTACCTTACAGGCGAACCTCTCGGTTTCTATTTCCACTAAGAAATCGGACCACGCGTTCACCTTACGGGCTTTAGCGGGCTTAAGGACGTAATCGTTTAAGGAAAAACTTAAGAGGAGTGAACTGACTTCGTATGCTTCCTTAACGCTACCGTCCCCTAATAATAAAGGGGTTTCTGGATGAAGGCAAGGAGGTATGAATAAGCCTAGCCTAGCGAAAGTACTCCTTAAATTAACGAAACCCATTAAATCGTTAGGTAACTTTACGTATTCTAAAGTATGTAGGAGGACGTGTTCGTGAGGGCCTATTATGAACGAATCGGCTTCCTCCACTTCGTAAAACTCGCTAAGATCGCAGCCCGGCTCGAATACCTTAGCGGTACGCCTTAACCTAGCTATCTGGTTCCCTAACCTTAAGTCTAAACCGTTCTCCCTTACGGTATCCTCGCTTAAGGGTACTACCTTAAGTTTACCCTCCCTTATGTATTTTAATAGATCTACATCGCTTAATACCGCCACTTACTTTCCACCTTAACTAAGATACTGCCCTCCACCTCAATTTTAACCTTTCAGCTTCTTCGTAAGCTTCCTTTATTTCATCCTCTGTTAAGTACCTAGATATGTCGGGGTACTTCTCGGGATATCGGGCTACTAGATAATCGGGATGCCATTGATCCATGACGTTTACTAAGGCCTTAGGGCAATTCTCCGCTATCCACTTTAGTACCGGCCTAGTACAACAATTTAAGTGGCTGGGTAATACTAAATGCCTTATTATAGTTTCCACCTCGCTATCATAAAATAATTTTATATTTCTAGTTACTACTTTGAAATAATTAGGTAGTTTAGACAACCTTAGGGCGCATCTATCATTACCCCACTTTAAGTCTGGCAAAGCTATATCCATTAAGTCGATTAAGAGCTCGCAAGCTTTTAAGCTCATGTAAAAGTTACTATTCCAAAGCAACGGTACGTTTACGTCCGTGTATTTTAAGGCTTTAACGATGTTATGTAAATGCGGCGTGGGATCCCCGCCTACGAAATTTATATTTTTAGCTCCTTCCCGCCTTAAGTACTCCATAATGTTTGCTAACTCCTCCGGGGATACCTCTACCCCGCTTAAAGGATCCTGGCTTATATCCCAATTTTGGCAGAAAACGCATGAACTATTACAGGAGGTGAAGAAGATGGTACCGCTAGGTACTAAAGGTGCTTCCTCCCCCATATGGAGGAAATAGGATGCTACTCGCGAATTGCTGTCCAACTTACAGAAGCCTTTTTCCCCCTTAAGCCTATCGACCCCGCATTTACGTTCGCAAAATTCGCACTTCCTTAACATCCTGAAGGCGAGCTCTACTTTAAGATCCAAATAGCTTACCTTAGGATCACTTAACTCCTCTAAACTTACCTCTCCCTCCCTCGTTTTACGCCATAAAGCTTTAAAGTTACTGGAAGCCTCCCTATGTAGCTTCCATAGAGCGTCCTCGCTTAGAGAAGTTAAGGGCTTGTCTATCTCGAGGGCTACCTTCTTACATATTAAGTACTTCGCTGGTCTTTCGCCCCTCATGACCATATGATACCAGCGTAAGCTATCCCTTACCTCCTCTAAGTTCCATACCCTTACCGCATCGGGCCTTAATATCCTCCACATATTCACGTTTATAAATAGATGAGTAATTAAAAAGCCTTGAGTAGGGGAAAGGCCTTGATAATGGGATTAGCGACCGGGTTAGGTGCCGCTATCTCCTTCTCCTTAGCTGCCATACTTTATAGGGCTGGGCTTAAGGGCTCGCCTGCCGACGTATTACTACTTAACTGCCTAAGGGCCCCTTTCTCCCTTACCGTACTTTACTTAGGTCTATTAATTCTTAAGGGAGGATCGCTTACGTTAAGCTCGCCCGCCTTAGTTTACGCCTTACTTTCCGCCTTCTTCGCCTTAATATTAGGCGATATAACTTTCTTCAAGGCCTTAAAGTACATGAGCGTTACCGTAGTTTACCCCATCGCTTATAGTTACTCACTACCCGCTACCCTCTTCGTTTGGTTATTAAGCGGGGAGAAGTTAAGTACGGGGGTATTTTATTCCTCTTTACTAGTTATAATAGGCATAGCAGTAACTTACTTAGGTTATCCGAGCGAGAATGCGGGGGAATTGGGTTTAAAAGGGCTCGCTTACTCTTTAATTACCTCGATCTCCTGGGGGGCTAGCGTAGCTTTCACTAAATTGGGCTTACTATTCACCGATCCCCTCCCCTTTAACGTAATTAGGTTATCATTCTTAACGTTATTGTTAATACCTTATTCCATAATTAGGAGGAGCGAAGTTAGGAAAGTATTTAAGAGCGCTAAGTACGTAATAAGCGGAGGCTTATTGGGGATAGGGTTAGGACCGTTGTTATTCTTCTACTCCCTAGGGGAATTAGGAGCTTCTAAGGCTTCGGTACTTACCTCCTCCTCACCCGTATTAACGGCATTACTAAGTTCCGTATTGCTAAGGGAGAAGGTAGGGTTAAGGCATTTATTAGGTATATTAGCTATAACGGCGGGTATTTATTTGTTGAAGTACTAAATGAGAACGTCCTATGTCGAGGGAACTTAAGTTACTTAAAAGGGCTTTAAGAGGGTACTTCTCCTATAAGTTAGGAAGGCCTAAACCCCTCTTAGCCGTATTCTACGTAACGGCTAGATGTAATTTAAGATGCGTATTCTGCGAAAGGTGGAAGAAGAGGGAAGGGGAGTTAAGCACTAAGGAGGCCTTAGAAGTTATCGATAAACTTTACGACGAGGGGGTAGTTTACATAAACTATAGCGGAGGGGAGCCCTTATTGAGAAAGGACCTTGAAATCCTAGCCGAAAGGTCTAGGGATTACGGTTGCATTAATACTTTAAATACTAACGGTACCTTGATAACCCCTCTAAGGGCTAAGCGCTTAGGTAGGGTCTTCGACGCTATTACGGTATCGCTAGACGGTTTCGAGGAAGTACACGATAAGACTAGAGGGGTAAGGGGGGCCTTTAAGTACGCTTTAAAAGGTATCGAAAACTTAAAGCGGTACTCTGGCACGGCCGTAGGCGTAGCTACGACGATTTACTCGGCTAATTGGCATGAGGTAAAGGAGTTCTTCCTTTATTTAAAAGATAGAGTAGATTACGTATCCTTCCAGCCGATAGGCGGTACGGTCGAAAGGGCTTATCCCCCTCCGGAGGAACTTTCCGTACCTAAGGAGGGCATCGATAAATTGGTGAACGGACTACTTTCGCTTAAGGAGGAGAATGAAGGTTATTTAGTAGACCCTTACTGGTACATAATGGGGCTTAGGGATTACTTCCGAGGTAGGATGGAGGTTAAATTGTGCGATGCCGGTAAGCTATATGTAGGCGTTAACTGGAAGGGCGAGTTAATGTTATGTCCCATAAGGGAGGATACCGTCATAGGGAATATATTAAGTAAGGAATTTAAGGAGTTATTGCTAAGTAACGGTAACGCATGGGCTAAAGTTTTAAAATGCGAGGGGTGCTGGTCCCAATGTACTACCATAATATCCGGGACCTTCAGGTACGGATTGGGGAACTTACTTCAATTAAAAGACATGTTAAAGCTATGGAGAATTAAGAGGGTAAATTAGTTAAAGATATTTTTATATAACAAAGGTATATTTAAATAAATAGAGTATTATATTTAAATACGATGTACTTAAAACTTAAAACATCGATTGGAATAGCCTTAATAGGTTTAATAATCGTGAACACTTACCTAGTACCTTCCCTATCGCATCCCCTAATAGTAACGAGGCGGAACATAACCTTAAAAGGTTATAGCATTACAGGTAACTACCTAACTGCGATCCTCCAAATAGGTCCGGGGCCTAGCTTACAAATATTAATCGCCGTCTTCCAGGAAGGTAAAGGTTGGTTAGGTTCCGTTAAGCTTCCCTTAGGGCCTTCTAATAAGCCTTCTTCCGTTAAGGTATCCCTTAAGCTTACCTGTCCTCCCCCTCCTAACGCTAAACTATGTATTTACGTTAAGGAAGGGTTCCTTTGGAAGTTGATAATTAAGGTACCGTTGATAATAGGTAAGGTAGGGCCGCTACCCGTACCTTACTTCAATG
>NJEH01000027.1 GCA_002254595.1 Thermofilum sp. ex4484_15 | reverse complement strand
GAGGATAGTGATATAGAAGCCATAAAGGAGGGTAAGGTGTATTATTATAAGCCTAAGCTAGAGGAATTCTTCTTACTTAACGAGGAGGAACTCAGGCAGTTCATCGGCATATACATCATGGCGCATTATAGGAATAACCCCGACGATTTAGGTATGATGATGGACGCGCCCCATCATACCATTAGAGCCTTAAAGTTAAATAATGGTAAGATCCTAACAGCGATAGAACTGGCCGAGGAGGGGGGCATACCTAAACCCGTAGGGAGGGAACTAGTTCAAGGGGCTTGGGTAGCCGGTAACATAATACCTGACAGGATTTTAAAGCATTATAGGCTATTGGGATTCGCTGAACTAAGGGGATGGAGGATAGTCAGGATAGCCACTCATCCATCAGTTCAGGGCATGGGCTTAGGATCAAGAGCGCTGGAGTACATCTGCAAAGAGGCATTAAATTCGGGTTATGAATGGGTAGGGGCAGGTTTCGGAGTTAACCTCCAATTACTTAGGTATTGGTTAAAAAACGGTTTCTATCCAGTTCACATAAGCCCCGATAGAAATCCTGTAAGCGGCGAATACACTGTAATCGTTATAAAACCCTTAACCGAGAGGGCTGAAGCTTATGTAAAGTTAGCTAATAGGGAATTCAGAGTTAAATTGGTTAACTCATTGCATGAACCTTATCATGATTTGGAGCCTAAAGTAGCCGCTTTATTATTGAAGTCTAAAATTGGGAAGGGTCTAAGTAAACTCTTTCTAACAGAGGTTCAGAGGGGTAGATTATTAAGTTATGCCTGGGATTTAATGACCTTAGAGAATTGCTTCGATGCGGTTAGGGAACTAACCAGATATTATTTCCTAGATGACGATCTTCAGAAACCTAAGTTAACTAAATTTGAGGAACTATTATTAATAGTAAAGGTATTACAGGCTAAAAGTTGGAGAGTTACTTGCAATCAATTAAAGGTAAAGCCTCCAGTCGCTATGGATTCATTAAGGGGGGCTATCAGGAAGTTATGTGAATATTATTTAGGGGCTTCCGAGGAGGTAGCGAGGGATTATTTCGTAGAGCCTAGATTTCTTAATTAAAGCGAATGGCATATATAGCTCTCCTATTAAGTTGAGTACGATAGTCGATGGCTCTCCCATAAGAGAGGGGAGGTAAAAGTTGAACATAAAGGCATTATGTTTTGACTTAGATGGTACTTTAATTAACGTAATAGAGGGAGTGTGGATAGGCCTTAACGCCTTACTATTACAACTTGAGGAAGCGGGCGTTAAATTAAATAGCCGTACGGCTTACGAGACATTCGTTTACATATTACTTAAATCTCGTATACCGCACCAGGACATATATTTATGTGAGTTACCACATTTCGATGCCTTCTTTAGGGAAGTTGGTATAGTCAATGAAAGAATTAAGGAAGTAGCTATTAAAGCTTATAGGGAGGCCGCTTTAAGCGCTCTTCAGCCCAATCCTGCCTTAACTAAGGCCATAGAGGAGCTAAGTAAGAGGTACGTACTAGCAGTAGTAGCTAACGGTAGGAGGGAAAGGATTAAGCTTTACTTAACTAAGTTAGGCCTATTTAGTTATTTCTCCTCGATAATTTCCTCAGATGAAGTAGGTTACGAAAAACCCTCTCCCTTAATATATGAATACGCTATAGAGAAGTTAGGTTTTAGGCCCTTTGAAATAGTAATGATAGGAGATGATCCCGTGCTCGATATAGATGCTGCTAATAGGGCAGGTATGAAAACCATACTTATTAGGAGGAACTACAGCTCAGAGGCCTCTAGGCCGTGGAGGCAATTCCTAGGTAAAAGAGGTGAAACTAAGCCGTTGGGTATAGTAAACAATGTAATGGAAGTACCTAGGCTAATTAGGCAGATAGTGGAGGAGCCTAGCTAGTGATAGTAGAGATAATCTCTACTGGTAACGAATTGTTAATGGGGGAAGTAACTAATACAAATTCTACGTGGCTAGCTAGGATCCTTACCGATTTAGGTTTTGAGGTGCGTAGGATAACTATAGTTGGGGACGATTTACTAGAGATAGCCTCTTCGATAAAGGAGGCTTTAGTTAGGGGGGCCTCCGTAATAATTCTAACCGGCGGCTTAGGTCCCACGCCTGACGACTTAACGGCTAGAGCCCTTTCCTTAGCTTTAAATAGGCGGTTAGAATTAAATGAGGAAGCTTTATCGATGGTAGCTAGGGAGTGTGGGAAAAGAGGGGTGGAGTTAAATCAGTGGAGAAGAAAAATGGCTTATATGCCTAAAGGTTCTAGGCCCTTACCTAATCCCTTAGGTATGGCACCTGCAATTATGATAGAAACAGACGGGAGGTTCCTTTTCGCGTTACCGGGAGTACCTAAGGAGGCTTACGCTATATTTAAGGGGAGCGTCTTACCTATACTTAGGAAACTAAGTGCTAAAATAGGGCTAAAGGTTAGGAAAAGTAGGTATTTAATTGCTGGGATACGCGAAGCAGATATAGCACCTCTCTTACTGGAATTAAGGAAGCAAGTCCCTGAATTATATGTTAAGACGAGGGTTACTGCTAGGGGTATAGAACTACTAATACAATGGCGTTCCTCTAAGGTTACCTCGGATGTAGAGTATATGGTTAAAGACTTATTAGAGAAACTTAAGCAGAAGGGAGTACTCATTAAGGAACTCTATCAGTAGCCTGGATCCGGTCATCGATCCCCGCTTCCAACCATCCTCATCTAGTACCGTTATTATTTTACTTTTAGTTCTACTTTAAAAAGGCTACTATTTGAATCGTCTATCCTCCAAAGGCTCCAAGAGTATTTTACCCCATCATAAGATATTATTAACCATAGTTCCTCAGGGCATTCTAGCATCCTATGTCTATCGTTAAGGGACGGGATTACCGAACTATTAGGATGGCTATGGTATATACCTAAATAAGTACGTCCTGCCCTAGCCTCCCTAATTATTTTAATCATCCATTCCTTTACGTCGAACCAGAATTTAGATCCATTACCCTTTACATTCGTTAAAGGTACAGCGTTCATTATATGGGCTTCATCCCCCTTAACCCTACCGGATAATAAGCCGCAAATCTCGTAAGGATAGTGTTTCGCTACTTCCCTTAATATTCTTCTTAAAAGTAGTACGCTAATCGATGCTCTCCTTATCCTTTCCTGTAAGCCGAATATTGTGAAGTTAATCCCGTACATGTTATTACCCACTAAGTCGTCATTCAAAGGTTTTTCGCCCCTAATTAACTCGATAAATTTAAACAGTAAAGCTGAATAAATAACCTCAGTGCTAGCTTATGGCCCCTAAGGAGCATAAGTACGATAACTTATTGCGTAAAGTATATGAATTAATTAAAAGTAAGGGTGAAGTAAATTTAGATGAGCTATTAAAATGGGTTAAACATAATGAGATGGGCCCTTTTACCCTTTCCATGATTTTAGAGGATTTAAGGAAGAAGGGCCTTGTACAATTTAGTGGAGGTACTAAGGTAGTAGAAGATCTGTTAGGAGGCGTGGAATTACCTTTAAGGGTTTCAGTTAAGATTTCTGAAGCTGAAGTGAGCAAGCGTAAGAAGATCGAAAAGAGAGAAAAGGAGGATGAAGGAGAACTTAGTCATATGGAAGATGGTCTATACAAGGCTATACGTTACCTCAACAGATATTGGAGCGTAGGCGAAATAAGGTTTTCAATAGACCTTAAAGCTATGGGTGTAAGGGATGTGAGAAAGATTTTAAGGAAGTTACTGGAGCTAGGTTACATTACGGTAAGCGAGCTAGGAGTGATAAACGCCACTGAGAAATTACCTAAAGTAGATGGGGGGGAGCGTTTACCTAAAGAGTTAGCCGATATATTAAAGGAGACATGAATCACCTTAAGGCTTCAACCAGGGCTAAACCTTTATTACGGTTACTCGCTATATGGTACTAGGTGATAAGAATGTTAGAAGTGGATTTCTTCCTTATAAGAAATGTAAGAGCTAGGGAGGTATTAGACTCAAGGGGTAATCCTACGTTAGAGGCTGAGGTCTTAACTGAAGGAGGGGTAGTAGGCAGGGCCTCAGTGCCAGCTGGAGCGTCCAAAGGAGTTCACGAGGCCGTAGAATTAAGGGACGGTGGTAAGAGATTTCATGGACTGGGCGTACTGAAGGCGGTTAGGAATGTAAACGAAATAATAGCTAAGGAGCTTAAGGGCATGGACGTAAGGGAACAAGGAAAGATAGACCGTAAGCTAATAGAATTAGATGGTACTCCTAATAAATCTAGGCTGGGGGCTAATGCTGTATTAGGGGTTTCATTAGCGGTAGCTAAAGCAGCTGCTACATCTTATGGTATACCCCTTTATGCATATCTAGGTGGTATTAGGGCTAGAACCTTACCGGTACCTTTAATGAACATAATTAACGGGGGTAAACATGCCGGTAATGAATTGAAGATTCAAGAATTCATGATAATACCGATAGGCTTTAAGACATTTAAAGAAGCGTTAACCGCAGCCTGTGAGATATACTATGAGCTTAAATCGTTTCTTAAGGAAAGGTATGGCCTTAATGCTATCAACGTAGGTGACGAAGGAGGTTTCGCTCCACCCATGAAGGAGAGTAGGGAGGCTTTAGAGGCTCTAGTAAGTTCGATAGAGAGTACGGGTTACAAGCCCGGCAGTGAGGTAGCTTTAGGTATAGATGCGGCTGCTAGTAATTTTTATGAGGAAAAGAAGGATAAGTACATAATAGATGGCAAGGAATTAAGCTCTGGGGAATTAGCTGACTATTATATGGAATTAATAAGCTCTTATCCCATACGGTCTATAGAGGATCCGTTTCACGAGGAGGATTTTAAATCCTTTGCTTCCTTCACGAGGAACGTAAGGGGGAAGGTACAGGTAGTAGGGGATGATATTTTCGTAACTAATGTAGAGAGGCTTAAGAGGGGTATAGAGTTAGGTGCAGCTAATGCGCTCTTACTAAAAGTTAACCAGATAGGCACCCTTACGGAGGCCTTAGAGGCCGCAGAACTGGCCTTCAGGAGCGGCTACAAGGTAATAGTCAGCCATAGATCCGGAGAGACTGAGGACGACTATATATCCGACATAGCCGTAGGATTAAATACGGGCCAAATAAAAACGGGTGCACCGGCAAGAGGTGAAAGAACTGTTAAGTACAATAGGCTGATAAGGATAGAAGAGGAGCTAGGAGGTAGAGCTCTTTATCCGGGTAAGGAGGCCTTCAGTTTTTAATATCGATAATGGAACCTATGGCTTTAGTCCTAGCTTCTCTCAATACAAAAATACTCCCCTTCTCTACGTACCAAGGATGGTACACGAAGCGTAGTTCCACCTTACTTGTATCCCCTGTTCTCAAAGGTTCCTTATCCATATATTCAAAGGCTATCGTACTCCTTACGGAATGACAATGGAAAACTGCTTGATAGCCCCTCTTGATTGTAGTAGGGTGCTTAAGTATGGTGACTAACGCTTTAAAGGAAGTTACGCTCCTAGGCTTAACTCTGTTATCTAGTACTACCTGTCCCTTCTCTATTTCCTCAAAACTTATATCCGATAGGGCTAGGGTGACGTATTGCCCTGGGGATACTCTATGTACTGGTACCCTATTTAAGTGAATGGACTTAACCCTCACCTCCCTCCATCCCCCATCCTTAAATGGCCCTATTAGCGCTCGATCTCCCTCGCTTATGGAACCGCTTAGTACTAGCCCCGCTACTACTGCTCCCACTCCCTTCACGTTAAAAACGTCCTCTACGTAGAGCTTAAACGGCTTCTTTAAGTTCTCCTCCCACCTCCTCCTAGGTTGAAGTAAGTTGAGGAAGCGGAGGAGTAAGTCTAAGCCCTTACCGTTAACGTTAGAAACGGAAAATATAGGTACTACCCTTCCGCTTTGAATATGTCTAGCGGCTAGTACTACATCATCTACTTCCTTTACGATTAAGGGTAGCTTATCTACTCCTGGCATCTTTAATAGCCTTATGAAGTCCCTTAAGTTCCGTTGGGCTACGTGAGGAGGGGCTAAATCCATTTTCGTGAAAACAGCGAAGAGGGGTACCCTCAAGGCTACGGAAATACCTAAATGTTCCTTACCCATCTTTAAAAGTCCGGCATTAGCGCCTATCACTAACATAACGTAATCCGGTTCCCTCGACATAACCCCCCTCAATGTTGTCTTGAAATATCTCTCGTGACCTCCTAAGTCTACAAAGCTTATTATCTTAAATGAATTTAAGTAAATTTCAGCCTCATTTAGGGGAGAGGACAGTGAGTAATTCACTACCCTCCCGTTTACATCGAAACCTAAAGGCCTCGAGTATATCGACGAAGTCCTACCGCTTTCCACCTCATGTAAGTACCTAGCTATCATCTTCATGGCAGATCCTCTTCCATCATCTAACTTACCTGTAGTAAGTACCCCTATGAGGGTACTCTTACCTGCATCAACGTTACCTAGAGCCGTTACCGTTATAGTTATAGGCGGCCTCTCCTCCCTACAGGTCCTTATTAGAAGTTCGACTACCTTACCTTTCCTACCCCTCCTCTCTCTTATCCTAAGTACTTTGGCTCCCACGACTCTACAAGCTTCAGAAAGTATATTCAGGGACTTCTTTAATTCCTCCTCGTTAAGCCCTTCAGGCAAACCATCATCGGTTATCCCTATTATGTAAAACGCCTCTCCACAACCTTCAGCTAACCTGTACTTGAGTTGCGAAGCTAATTTCTCCACCTTCTCTAGATTATCCCTTACTATCTTTAATTTGTACTCTACTTTACCCTCGTCATCTTCAGGGGGGTACTTCGTTAAATTAATCGCCTTCACCTACTTTCATTAATTTCCGCTCCCCATTTTATATTTACGGGTCCTTTAAAGTACGCTAAAAGTTCGATGAACGACAATTTTATAAGTCATTAATTTAAGTAATGTGATGAAAGTAAGGAATTTAATCGGTTGGCGCCCGCTAATGGCTCATTGTTCGTGAACTTGATTAAGGGGTATGGGAAATTATGTCATCAGTAAAAGTGTTAGGTATTAACAGCTCTCCTAGGAAGTACGGTAATTCGTATAAGTTATTAAGGATAGCACTTAGGGCAGCTGAAGAGGAGGGGGCAGGCGTAGAAGTATTGCATTTATACGATTATGAAATTAGGCCATGTAAGGGTTGTGTAAGCGATAGGGCAACGAAGTGCAAATATCCTTGTATTATAGATGACGATATGAAGTACCTCTACGATAAGGTGTTATCCGCTGATGCATTAATAATTTCTACGCCTATTTATTGGTTCGATGTAAGCGGTCAACTTAAGAACTTCATAGATAGGTTAACGGCGTTAGAGAACATGATACTCTTCGACGGTAGGAGCTGGCTAGAGGGTAAGGTAGCTGGTGTAATAGTATGCGGTAACGACGGAGGTGCGGTACATGTAGCTTCTACCTTGCTGGCTACTCTTAACGATATGGGAATACATATACCTCCATGGGCTATGGTGTATTACGTAGGTAAGGATGATGTACTTAAAGTTAAGGATAAATTACTCGATGCTGCAAATTTAGGTAAAATAATAGTTAAAGCAGTTAAACTATTAAAGGGTATTAAAACGTGGTATGATCCCTCGATGTTAACTAGGGTGGAGAGTTATTGGGTAAGGGAAGTGTTAAGGGAAATAGAGACTACTCCTAAGGTACCTAAAAGCAAGTAAAATTGATATACCTTAAATGCGGTAATGACAGTGTCCGAGTTAAAGGTAACCGGGGATTATGATTTAAACTTAACGATGTATCCTTCTTATGTTTCATCGCTTTTCGTAAAGAAAGGAGGTAAGTGGGTTAAGGTAATGGGTAAGTTTAAAGGTTTATCGATATGGTATGAGAAGGATACGGTGAAGTATGAGAGCGAGGAGGGTAAAGTAAGCGAGGAGGTAGTAAAGTTCATCAGTGGAATATGGTTTGATCCCGTCGAATATTTCAGATCATTAAGGGGACGTACAAGGGAGTTACTTAACCCTATAGTTAAGAGTTATAGGAGGCTAAGGTTAGCCGTGGATCCATGGGATAAAGAGTTAATATTTTTAGCGGTAGCTTTGTCCCAAAGGACGGATTATCATGTAAATGTCCTTAGGTGGTTCTCTAAGTTAAGGGAATTAAGTAAGGGAGATATATCCAAGTTGAAATACGTAGGTAGAAGCTATCAAATTAAAAGGGTTTATTCCTTAATAAAAACCGGAATTTTAGAGGAACTTAAGCTATTAAAGGGTTTATGGTCTTTAAGAAGGGAGCTTATGAAATATAAATTCTTAGGTCCTAAGACGGTAAACGCTTACCTGCTCTTCACGGGCATTACAACATCCTTAGCCCCGGTAGACGTACATTTCGTAAGGTTCATAAATAAAATAGGTCTTTTCAGTAAGTTCACCTTGCCGTCCAAAAAGTACTGTACTTACTATGATTGTTACTCCTGTCCCTTAGGAGAAAGGTGTTTGGTAGCTTTAGCTTTAAAGGAATTAGGTCCTTTAGCCGGATGGTTACAGACGGTAGCTTATGTCCACGATAAACTTTATTGTAGTAAGCGTGCGTGTCTTACATGTAATTTAAGTGAGATTTGCCGCTTAAACTAAGTCCTTAGGGATACCCCTAGGGTCGTAAGCCACCCTAGGCTTTAATCCGTATTTATTCATTAACTTAACTACATGAGGATAGAGAAATACATATTCCGGCTCTAACTCTTTAACTAATCTCTCATCTATTTCCCTTAATTTGCTAATTAACTCCTTAACGCCCGCA
>NJEH01000026.1 GCA_002254595.1 Thermofilum sp. ex4484_15 | reverse complement strand
ACCTTTAGACGGGCGGACTGAGCTATTAAGACCTATAACCTAGGATCCTCCAGACCCTTTTACCGTATCTACGCCTTAAGTACAACCCGGGTATAATGCCGGCTACTAAACCGCCTAAGTGCCCTAAGTGGGCTATTTGGGGCAATACGTTCGTTAAGGCGAAGAAACTCTCCAGGGCGAGTATTAGGAGTACTAGAGCGATAGCCGGTACGGGTATGACCCATAGGTATACTATGCTCCTAGGCCTTAAGATCGCGTAAAGCGCTACTATACCCATTATGGAGCCCGAAGCTCCTAACATTACCGAGTACCAATACCAATTACTTAAAAAATTCCCTAAGGATAGCTCGAAGAGGGCAGAAACTAAGCCGCTGTACAGGTAAAGAACTACTAACCCCCTTCCTCCTATGATGTTCTCAACGGCCTCCCCGAAGCTCCAGAGGGCTATCATATTGAAGAGGAAGTGGAACAACTGCCTATGTACGAACATGTAAGTTAGGGGCTGCCAATAGTAATGCTCATAAAGGAAGAGGAAGGGTACGAGGGCTAAGTAGGGGATCGATGAGGGATATACGTTTACTATCACGAAGATGGCGAAGTTAATTAGAAGCAGGGCTAACGTAGCTTTAGGATAGAAATACAGGTACCTATAGCTCAAGGTTCATCGCCTTAACTATTTGAAGTAAGCTTTTAACGTAGCTATGCCGAAGCCCCTTAAGCGGAAAGTAGGTTTACCCTTTAATTTATCGATTTCCTCCTCCAGTAGGTTGGTTAGCATTACTTTAAGCGGTTCCTTAAAGAACTCCACCTTTACTTCCCGTTCGCTACCGGTAAGGTCGTAGAACCTTAAGATTACGCCCCTTCCATCCTCCGAAGCCTTTAAAGCTGAGATTATTAATCCCTCGGGGCTTAACCTAGCGAAGCTAAAGGATGGGGGGAGCTTACCCCCGCCCCCCTCGATGAAAACCCCCATTAAGGGGGTGGTGTACTCCAAAGCCCTCTTAATAACCTCTACGTCGAATCCCCCCTTTAGGGGTATTAGGGAGTATTCGAAGGTGAGTTCCCCTTTGCATTGAGCGTTAGGGGTAGGTAGTGGGGGTCCGGCGTGCCCCCTCCTATTCCTTAAATCCCCTCTAGATAGCCATCCTATTCCCCTAAATAAGGTCAACCTTAACGAAGTACCTTCTTCCCCTTCGTAAGCTTCGTATTCATATATCCCCCTAGTAGCTACCATTAAGCCCCTTCCCCTACCTACTACCGCTACCCATTCTAACATGGGCCCCGTAGCTTGGGGCCTTTCAACCCATCCCTCCCCCTTGACCGGTTCCTTAGCCCTCTCGACTAAGTAAAATTGGGAACCTACTACTACCCTCCCCCCCTTTATTCCGGTAGGTAGCTCCACCCTTAACCTATGGTCCTCTGCATAATTAACTACCTTTACTTTTACATCTAACCTAGGTAACCCGCGGTAAAGGCTTAAGGTAACCTCTATCGGCAATTCTACCTTATCCTCGGCCCTCCTCTTACCTATAGCGCACTTAGGAACCATCAACTTAAGGTGTATTTTTAAGCTAGCCTTAACCGGTCCTTTGCTCTCCATTTTAGGGTAAGCCCTTACGCTCCCGGAAGTTACTACTATTCCGTCCTCGGTAGGTTCGTAATCGTATTCGTCGCCTACGTCCCCCTCGTCTAAGAAGAGGTTTAAGCCCTCGTAAACAGCGCCATTACGTTTATCCACTAACTTAAGTAACCCCCCCTCGGATACCTCTACCCTGAGGAACTCGTTCTCCAGGAAGGTATCCGAAGCCCCTAGTTCGCCCTCCTTAAGCTCCCCGTTATGAAGAGAGTAGACTTTGTAACCTAGCGGAGGTACTGAAGCTATGAAGGTAAGTCTCCTTAGGCCGTAAACCCCTAATTCCTCGGCCTGTGAAGGTACTTCCCCCACCCTCCCTTTACCGCTAGGTACTATTACCTCTACCGGCCCTTTAACCTCCCAGTTCAAGGGATTGTATACTACGATACGTTCGTTAGGCCCTTCAGCCTCCCTACCCAGAGCGTATAAGGAGAGGAGGGCTAGGTTACCGGCCCCCTCTATGACCCTTAGGAACCTCGCTTCGTTAATTAAATGTACTTCGTCTATACCGGTACCGTAAATGCTATCATGGGCGTGGTTCCTCAGGAGTTCCTTCCACAAGTAATTCAATAGGTCTCGAGGATAAGGAGCCCCCCTAAGTATCCAATTCAGGACCGAAAGGGGTTCCGCATATGATTCTAATAGCTTCTGGGATTTGAAGTTCAATTCCTTTATCCTACACCTAGTAGAATAAACGTTCCAAAGGATGGGCCTGTAACGCGCCCCCCTAAGTTCCCCTTTGAACTTCCCTAATCCCTTGCAGGCCTTAACTTCCTCTAGGTATTCGCTTAAATTTCCTATCTTGAAGAATTCCCTACCGGCTTCGGAATTCAATTTATCCACTAACTTCTTTAAATTAGCTTGAGGCGGTAAATGATCGCACCCGTTCATCAATAAAAGTACCTTCGATTTGGAGTACTTAGCCGTAGATCTAGCTATCTCCACTACTTTACTTAAGGCCTCCCTTACATCGACCTCCGGTTCCTCCTCGTAAAAATCGTAATAAATGGTCGGCCTAGAGTAAGGATCCGTTAGGATTAATGGGCTAGGTAAACCCTTTACGCCTAAATGAGCGGCATTGCAATAACCTTGGAGTAAGTGTACCGCATATACCTTAGAACCGTCCGGGGCCTCCCAGAGGAATTCGCTCCCTAGTTCCTCCCCTTCATCGCCTAAACCCCTCGAGAAAATGAAACAATCCATTCCGAAGCCCTTAAGTATTTGGGGTAATTGAGCTATATGTCCGAAGGTATCCGGTAAGTATCCTACCTTTAAGTACCCTCCGTACTTCTCTGCCTCCTTAATGCCTATCAATAAGTTCCTTATTAGGGACTCACCTGAAACTAGGAATTCGTCGGGTTGAGTATACCAAGGACCTATAGCTAAAGCTCCCCTACTTACCAGCTCCTCTACTTCGCGTTTAGCTTCGGGTCTAACCTCTAAGTAATCCTCTAATGCCGAAACTTGGCCATCCAGTAAGAAGAAGGGTAAGGTACCTTCCTTAAGTAACTTAATTACCTTATCTAGGACCTTTACTAGCCTTAACCTGTATTCCTGGAAGGAAAGGTACCATTCCCTATCCCAATGCGTATGGGGGACTATTATACATTTCTTAAAATTCCCTACTATTTCCTTAATTGCTTCCTCCAACTATTTCACCGAGGCCTTTTCGAGGCGGGAAGCCGGTACGTAGATAGCTACCCTCCTGTTCTTATCTATTAGCTTAACTACCCCCTTAGCTTCGAGTTCCCTAAGGGCTTGCTTAGCTAATCCCATCTTTATCTTAAACATGGAGGATAACATGTAAGGAGTTACTACCTTCATCTTACTTACCTCCTTAGCTATATCGTTAAGCGATTTATCGGCTATGTAGCCTAAAGTGGTCATTTTCATCGTCGAAGGCCTCCTAGGAACCTCCTTCTCCTTTTCCTTCCTCATCTTAGCGAGTCTCTTTTCCAATTGGGAAATAGTAGGCTTTTTCTTACCTCCCATAACTCCTAACCCCTTATAAAAAAGGTTAAGTAGTTTATATCGTTTTGCTCTACTCCCCGAACTTCTCTAACTTACCTAAAAAATTGGCTATTAAGTTCATTAAGTCAGTACCCCTTATTACGTGTAACCCTCCCCTCATACAAGCTCTTTCGCTAAAGGAGCTAACTTCGTCGCTTACTAATTCGTCCCAGGCCATTAGTATGGGTACGGCATCGCCCGTATGGTCCCTCACCGTTATAGGTGTAGCATGATCCGAGGTTATCGTTATTAAGAGATCGGAGAGATCTACCTTCGATAGGAACCCGCCTAAAGCTCTATCTATCCTTTCTATCATACTTACCTTAGCCCTTACGTTCCCATCGTGGGATGCCGCGTCGGTACCCTTTATATGTAGGAACACTAAATCGTAACCAGAATTCAAAGCCTCCAGGGCTTTAGAGAACTTAGCGTTAACGTCGGTATTAAGCCCCCCGGTAGCGCCTTTTACTTCTAGTACCTCCATACCTAGGGCCCTAGATACCCCCTTTATAAGGGTTATACCGGCTATAGTAGCGGCCTTTAAGCCGTACTTCTCCCTTAAGCTAGGTACTTTAGGTAACTTACCCGCCCCCCTAGCTAAAACTATATTGGCCGGCGGCAACCCCTTCCTCTCCCTCTCCTTATTCAATGGATGCTTAGAAAGTACTTCATAGCTCTTCTTAGTAAATTCGTTAAGTACTTCGGCGGTTACCTTCGAAGAAGGATCGTTATCGAGGGGTTCGGCCTTAGGTACCCTAACTCCTAACTTATGGGGGTCTACGTCGCTAACCTTATTGGATAAACTAGTACCCCTTAGTATTAAGACCCCCCTATGTTCTACGGTATGCTTAAATACTATCTCCACTTCTGGATGGCTCTCTATCCTTATTTCGTTTAGTGCCTTCTCCAGTTCCTCCGCCCCTTCGATATACCTGCCTGCCCTCCTATCGACGACAACCCAATCTTCGTTCACGGTAGCGAAGTTAGTTCTAAAGGCTACATCCCCCTCCCCTAATTCTAAGCCAGCCCCTAACGCTTCGAAAGCCCCCCTACCGCTATAGGTAGCGTAGGGATCGTAACCGAATATCGCTAGGTGCGCGGTATCGCTACCCGGCCTAATCCCCGGAGCTATCGCGTACATTAAGCCAGTAATTCCCCTAGCGGCTAGACCGTCCATATTGGGTTTACGCGCTACTTCTAAAGGAGTCTTACCACCTAACTCCTTTAGCGCTCTATCACCGGCTCCATCCATTACTATAAGTAACGCTTTAACCAACTTCCATCACCTAAGCCGGCTTAAAGTATAGGTAAAATTTAAGCTTGATGGCTTAAGCTTCAGCCCATCTATAAGCCGAACCTCCTGGCCCTCCTCTGGTAGATCCTTATGGCCCTGAGTAAGTCTATCCTCCTAAACTCCGGCCAGTAGACGTCGAGGAAGCAGAGCTCCGAGTAGGCGGATTGCCAAAGTAAAAAATTACTTAACCTCTCCTCCCCACTGGTCCTTACAATGAGGTCCGGAGAGGGGTTAGGTAGGTAGGAGGTAAAGAGGTACTTTTCGAATAGTTCCTCGCTTATTTCTGAAGGATCTACTTTACCGTTCCTAACGTCCCTAGCTAGCTTCCTCACCGCCTCCACTATTTCGCTCCTCCCGCCGTAAGCTATAGCTACGTTTAAGAAATGTCTAGAAAAGCCCCTAGTCCTATCCTCCAATTCCGCTATTAAGTCCCTAATACCCTTAGGTAATAGGTCTAACTTACCTATGGCTTTAAACTTCACTTCGTTCTCGAATATTAGCGGATCCCTCAACGAATCCCTTAGGTACTTCTCTATAACTTCAAATAGTTTACTTAACTCCACCGGATCCCTCCTTAAGTTCTCGGTGGATAGCACGTAAAGGGTTACGGTGGTTACGCCTAGGTCCAGTAGCCATCTAAGTACTTGCTTAGCTTTCCTAGCCCCTTCTTCATGTCCATACCAAGGGGGTAGCCCCCTCCTCCTAGCCCACCTCCTATTCCCATCTAGGATTATAGCTACATGGCTCGGTACAGGCTTACCCTTTATCTGGCTATAAAGCCATTTCTCATAAAGTTTATAAATGCCGAGTAATTTAAGTAAGCGTCTCACGGATCCATCCCTTACTCTTATTAACGATAAGAACCAGGGGGCTTATAACGTTAATCGCGGTGAAGGGGGTTGAAGGGGAGGAGCATAGGTTTAATAATAATGGTCACGTCCTTTTCCTTCTTCGCCTTTTACTTAACTTCCTTGTACCTATGGGCTAGGTATACCATTAGGGAGGGGAGGTACTTATGGACTTGGTGGATAGTCATTTTTCCAGCAGCCGTGATAGTGCTATTACTCCTACTCTTCGTTACATGGGTAGGTTGGGTCATGGTTAAGCCTAAACCTAAGTCCGTGGAGGAGTTCATTAAATCGAAATCTTCGGGAAAGACTTAAATACTACGGTTCCACTTATGAAGTGGCGTTAAGGAAGCCTTAACGACTTCTTTAACGCCAAACGAAGTAGAAGGAAGTAGCGGAGTAATGTCGTACAGGTTTAGGCCTAGGGACTTTATGGAGAAGCCGGTTAGGTTAGGAGAGGAATACGAAGTAAGGATAGTAGAAGTAAGCCGTAGGGGAGACGGTATAGCTAGGATAAAGGGTTTTATAATATTCATCCCCGGTACTAGCGTAGGGGACGAAGTAAGGGTTAAGATAACTAAAGTAGGTAGGCGTTACGCGATAGGGGAAGTCGTAAGGTAGAAGTTTAAATTAACCGTATTTTTTACTTATTTAAGCTAGCTTTAATTTCCTCCAGGAACTCCTCATCTAAGTTACCGCCCCCTTGGTTAGTTAGAAGAGGCGCCTCTTTACCCTTAGGTAGGTTAGTTAACCTATTTAAGAGGAAATCCCTAATCCCCTCAGGATTCCTAATTCCGTAAAGGCAGTCTTCTGGGCCATACCTAACTTTCCTAACGCTCCTAAATCCCCCTAACGAGAGGCCTAATTCCTTTAATCCCTTAATTACCAAAGCTAAAGCTCCATCGCTACCGGTACCCAAACCCGAAGCCGTTAATAGTATTAAACTCCCGTAACCTAATAACCTAGCTAGGGGCCCCCTCTCTAAAACTACATCGGTTACCTTATTGTAAGGAATTACCCTCTCCCTCCTACTTATAACCCCCGATTTAAGCGAAACGTAGTTTTCGCTAACTTCGTAAACGTAATTCCTTCTAACTACCTCTACGGCCGCGGAAGCTACAAGGCTAACCGAACAGTAAATGAAGGTTCGTGAAGTCAGATTATTGGGTAGGTAACCTAAATAAACGGCTACTTCTGGGATCGTGATCGTTAATGCGTAATAAACCGCTAACTTAAAGCTCGACCTGGATAACCACTTAATTGCCCCGTAACCTAGGAGGAGCGGCCAGGAGATAGCAATCACTTTTAGCTCCCCGGGCTTTAAGGACCTAAGCGGGGGTACGTACCGAGCCCAAGAGGATATGAATTCAATTAGCCCGTTTGGTAATATCCTCACCAATAGGAGGGAAGCAACTAGGGCTAATACGGGGATCAAGGCATCGAGGTAATACCTTAGCATTGAAGCCGGACACGGTTTAAGTACTCCTATATGCATACCACGTTGAAAGCTCTAGAGCTACCCTTTAAAGACCTAATGGACGAGGTAAACGGTATTATCGGGGGATATAGCAGGTATAGGTAGGATTTCTAAGCGGCGCTAAGGTATCGAATGGGTTAACGCGGAAATTAGGAATATCGAGGATAAGGAGAGGGAGGCCGGTAAAGGTAAGGCCGGTAATACCCTCCTCCTCCTTAAACCCCTAACCGTTAAGTAGACCCCTACCAATATCGAGCTTACGGCAGTTAGGGTAATTAAGGGGCTATAGGGCTTGGCGTCGTAGGTATGAGCTATTATCATGGAGTAAAATATTAAATCGCCCGCTCCTACCCTTACTTCACCCATAGGTATTAAGGCCCCTTCTAATAGCGCTTCAGCCCCCTTAGAGTAGCTGAAGAGGCTAACTAACCTACTTATAGGGCCCTTGAAAACGGAATAAATATCTATGGCGGAAGCTAAAGCCACTAAGGTAACTAACTCGGAGAAGCTAAGTGCTAAACCTATCAACGACCCTAAGGTTACCGAGTAGAACGTGACTAAAGAAGCTAGTAAGCGCGAAGTACCCCTACCCCCTAAGGCCTTTAAGGTTAGCGGCACTATAAGTAATGGTATTAGCATGACTAAACAGGGCTTAGCGTAACTAGGTAGCCCATAACCTAAGTAACTTAAAGCTATGTAGCAGTAAAGCTGGGCCGAAAAATACGTCGCTATCAACGAAGTAACTCTAATTAGGGGGCCTAATAGTGAGAGCCTACCCTTTACTAAGGAGTAAAAAACTAAGAAGCTTAATAGAAAGGTTATAATAATTAACGGACCTAGGGGCAAAGGGCCGCCTAGGTAATCCCTAAGGGTAGGGTAGTTAAGCGAACTCCTCAGGAACCAGGAGGAAGTAGCCGAGAAGCTGAGTATTAAGATGAAAAGTAAGAGGCACTTAACTTCCCTAGGTTTACCGCCCACCCTTAACCACCTTAGGCCTTAAGGATTAGGAATTAAGGCTACCTTAAGCCCCTCCCTCCTGATAACGATTCTAAATGCTTCCTCTACTCCCTCTAACTTAAACTTATGGGTTATTAGCTCCCTTAAATCTATACCACTGCTTCCAGCTATATTTAAAGCTCTCGAGAATACCTCCCTAGTGTAGATGAAGCTACCTATTATCCTCCTCTCCCCGTAATGTATTAAATTTAAATCTATCTGCGCCTTCTTGGGGGGCCAAGTACCTGCGAAAACGACTATCCTACCTCCTTTAGCTGTCAACTTTAACGAGGAAGGCAATAAATCGGCCATGGCGCTCCCCCCTGTGGATAGTACGGTTATATCGGCGCCGTAATTACCCGTTTCCTCCATGACTCTATCGCTTAACTCCTCCCTTAAGGGATTTACCGTTACGTCCGCACCGAACTTCTCCGCGTACTTTAAGCGCTCGTCCATGAGGTCGCTTACTATTACCCTGCTAGCCCCTAGGAATTTAGCTAACGTCGTCTGTAGAAGGCCCATGGGTCCAGCTCCTAATATTAATACCACATCGCCGGGCTTTAAATCCGCTTTCATTAACCCATTTAAACTAGCGGCTA
>NJEH01000025.1 GCA_002254595.1 Thermofilum sp. ex4484_15 | reverse complement strand
AACTGGGTCTTACCAGCACCGAATTCGCCAACGAATTCAGTAACTGCTTGGGTTTCTATGCCGCCTCCTAGGACGTCATCCAAGGCCCTACAGCCCGTGGAGATGTAGGATACCTTAAGTCTTCTTTCATAATAATCCTCTGCTGTAATGAACTTTATCCCAAGGAGTTGTCTTGCGCTTTGAGCTATCTTAGCGGCTTTTTCCTCGCTTACTCCTAAAGTATCAGCTAATAGTCTTGCAGGTGCTATGGCTATGGACTCTACTGTAAGGAAACCTGCTTCCTTAAGCTTCTCAGCTAGTGCTGGCCCTATACCTTTAATATCGGTTAATTTATATTCAGACATATATTTTCACCTTCTCCCTATTACCCATTTTAAAGGATTAGAGTCACCTATAAAAATATAGTTATAAAGGGGATGGATGAAAGTATTCTTAAACTTCCCCTATAACAGCACATGGTTTACCTTCTAAGGGAAAAATAAATTTATTTTTAATCTCCTTAAGGTTCTTAAGTAAGGCTATCTCTATTTAACTCCCCTCCTATATAAACTTATTTTTGAAGGAGGCCCGTATACTTTGAAGCAATGGTGAAAAGTTAAGGAAAATACCTAGTATGTATTCTTTCACTCGGAGATAAAAGTAATATTTAGTTTAACTAATCAAGGTGAATCTTATGTAAGTAGCGGGTAGCTTAAGAGAATTGATTTAAGCAGAATATAAATTTTAGAAAACGCCTTTGTGTATTGAATACGCCACCTTGGCCCTAACCGATATGAAGGAGCCAAGGTTAGAGAAAAGGAGGGACGTAATACGTTATTATAATCAGTTATCGAAATCATATGACGAACTATACTCAACTGAACAATTGAGGAAGTATGAAGTGATACTCGACTTTTTAATACCCTCAGGTACCATACTGGACCTAGCTTGCGGCACCGGTAACTTCCTTTTAGAATCAGTTAAGACGGCGGAATTAGCTGTAGGATTAGATATATCAGTTAATATGGTTAAGAGAGGACAAGAGAAATTAAGGAAGTACCCTAACGCGGAGCTAGTGGTAGGCGATGCTCATTTAATGCCTTTTAGGGAGGTATTCGACGAAATATACATTATAACGGCCATACATATATTTGACGATTTACGTTCAGTTACCTTCGAAGTAAATAGAGTACTTAAAGGTTTCCCTCTCGTAATAACCTTACTTAGAAAGGCTTCTAGCCTTTTTAATAAAGTTAATGAATATTTTAAAAGTAATGGGTTTATACTAAGTGCACTTATAGATCGTCGAGAAATAGCCGACCTAATATTGCTTTACATAAGGGAAGGGATACGCTTTGAGAGTAGAATTGAAGCCCGCTTTAAAGGAAGTTACGCAGTTCGTAAGGGAAGGGCTTAATCGTAAAGAAGTAGTGATAATTATAGGTAATTGTGAAGTGAGATACGAGGGGAGAGCGTACTCTAGACTCTCTAGTGGTACAAGGATATTAATAATAAAGGAGGATAGGGCTTTAATATTACATAGACCTAAGGGCTTTGAACCAGTTAATTGGCAACCTAGCGGGTCGATAATAGTTACAGATTATAAAGGCGGTAAGTTCATATTAAGATCCTTTAGACGTAAGGTTTCCGAAACTATAGAAGTAACGTTTGATAGGGTGGATTTAATCGTGTCTGCAAGGATGTTAGATGAAGGGGAATTCCTAATGTACGGTAATGAAGAGGACTTAAAAAGGGCTATATTAATAAAACCTGATCTAATAGAAGAGGGATTAAGGGTGATCTTTGAAGAGCGGAGAAGCGGTAGCGGTTACGCTGACTTATGCTGTTTAGACGCTAAGGGTAGGTTAGTAATAGTGGAGTTAAAGAAGGAAAGAGCAAATAGGGAGGCTGTAATACAGCTACTTAAGTATGTAAACTACTATAAGAAAAACGGATCGAAGGCGGTAAGGGGGATCTTAGTATCACCTTCCATTTCTAAGGGGGCCCTTAAATTACTTAAGGAACTTGGATTAGAATACAGGAAGATCAATTTAAGGAAGTGCCTTAGTATATTAAAAAAATTCGATAGTAACGCTTACTGGAGTCTACTTCGATAAAATTAATTTAAAGAGATATAGTAATTTACTTAAATCTCCGTAAATAGTTACATCGGCTGCCTCAGCTACCTTAATGTCTTTCGGCGAAAAGGCTACGCTTAAACCTACCTCCTTAAACATGGGTATATCCACTTCACTATCACCTACAGCTATGCATTCCTTTCCAGTTAAGTTATATTCGTTAAGTAACTTTTTAAGTACTAATCCCTTGTTATCTGCTCTTACCTTAACTACTACGTCCCCGCTAACTTTTCCATTTTTATCAAAAATTAAATCATTTGATAACTCCCTATCGAGCCCTAATACATCCTTTATCCTTCTCGTAATTAGACTTAAACCGGCACTTAAAGCTACTACTATTAAGCCCTTAGCCTTCAGGAAGGAAATTAGGTCCCTAGCCCCTCTCCTTAACGGGATGTTATTCACTATTGAGATTAAGACCTCCTTGGGAATTCCACGCCATAAAGCTACGTCCCTTTTAGCCCACTCCTCGTAACTTATTAAACCATTGTAATAAGCCTTTGCGTTAACTTCTGCCTGCTTTAACGTCCCTAGTTTACGGTGAAGATATCTCCAAACGCTTTCAACCTCGGTAAGTACGCCGTCTACGTCGAAAACTACCAATTTGAACTTCATTTTCCGTCCCTTAAAGCTATATAAAGCCTAAGCACTAGAGCCTGTAATTTAGCTCTCCTAAACTCCTTAGAGAAGTTAACGCCCTTATCCCTTAATTCCCTTAAACGTTGAGTTAACTCCTTAGGTTTTAATCCCATTCTCTTAGCTACTTCGGAGAAGTTATTAACTTCTGATATAACCTTTACTAATTTAACTTCCTCCTCATCTAACTCCTGAACTCCTAGTACCCTTAAGATCGTTATTAGTAGTTCCTCGGCTACCCCAACTAGTAAATCCTTAAGTTCCTCTATCGTAAAAAGGAAATATTCAGGTAAACGTATCACCTTCACTTTTAAAGAGGTAGCTAAAGCTTGTGCTGCTTCATCGTAAAATCCCTTACAAACGATCAAGGGGTTTAAGTTAATTACCCTAGCGTTAGCGTAAGCCTGCCTTATATCGGTTACCGAAATTCTACCAGCCTTTACCTCTACTGCGTATTTTAAGCCATCGCTTCCCCTGACTATAGCGTCTACCTCAGCTACCTTAACTCCGTTTAGAGTTATTGGTTTCCTATGTTCCAATACCTCGAAACCTAATTCCCTTAACGCTATAAGTGCTAACTCCTCAGCGCTTAGTCCTTTCTTACCCATTTCCTTCCCTTGTAATCCCTATTATGAATTTAACGCCATCTATTACCCATTTCCTGACCTCCTCACCAACTACAGCTTCAGCCGACTTTACTAACTCAATAGTTTTTGCTCTGGTCTCCTCAGCTACGTAATCCTTAAAGGGGGCTAATAACCTAATTTTCTCCTCTGCTGGTGTATAGATCCTCACGTAAATGTATGCATCTACCGGTAAGTCCATACACTTCCTCATGTACTGTATTCGTCTAATTACATCCTTAGCTAACCCTTCTCCCCTCTCCCTAGCTCCTATTCTAACGCTTAAGAGGAGTAAAGCCCTCTTTCCCAAACCTAAGACGTAATTTTCCTTAACCCTTAGCTTCACTGATATCTCGTTCCTAGTTAAGTTTACTTCCGTACCCCCTATTCTTCTCTTTACTTCCTCTCCCCTAATTAATTTTAATACCTCACTTAGCTGAAGGGATTTAACTAACTTACCTTCTAGCTCCTTTAGTTTACCTTCCTTAGCTTTTATTTCGATCGTCAAGTATTTACCTGAACCTAATAAATTAGTGAACTCTAATCCCTTAACGTTCACCTGGGATAGGAAGACCTCCTTAAAACGGTTAATTGCCCTAATTAGTGAGTTGTCATCGGTAATTATTACCGCTTTAGGTAAGGGTTGCCTAATCTTAATTCCTGCTTTCATCCTAACCGAGTAAGCTAATTCCACTAACTCCCTTACGGCCTCCATATCTTCCTCTAGCTCCTTATTTATGAATTCACGTTCTATCTCAGGCCAGGGCATTAAATGTATGCTTTCGTACCTCCCGTTATAAACCGGTTTAATTACTTCTATGAACATTTTCTCTGCCGTAAACGGTATGATGGGGGCTACTAGCCTAAGGAATTTCTCGAGCACTCGGTATAGTACTATGTATGCCGTTATCTTACTAGGATCCTCCTCCTCTACCCATACTCTTCTCCTTATGAGCTTGATGTACCAATGACTTATATCGTTTATTATAAACTCTCTAAGTTTCCTAACGGCCAAATGTATTAGGTATTTATCCATTAAGTTAGTAACTTCGTAAGTTAAGCTCTCTACCTTTGAGAGAATCCAAAGATCCTCCTGTCTTAAATGTCCCTTTAACTTACTTATATCCCATTTACATGGATCGAACCTATCTAAGTTCATGTAAGTGCTGGCAAATACGTAAACGTTCCAAATGATATTAAGATCATTAAAAGCCTGTTTAACTCCTTCCCAAGAGAACCTTAGATCTTCCCAAGGTATATTCTGTAAGAGGTACAATCTCAGTACGTCTCTAGAACCTCTCTCAAACTTTAACACATCGGCGGGTGATATGAAGTTCCCTAGGGATTTATGCATGGGCCTACCTTTCTCGTCTAAGGTAAATCCATGCATTAAGACGGTCCTATAGGGAGCCTTGCCGAAGCCTAATACCCCTACCTTGAGTAAAGAGAAGAACCAACCCGCTATTTGATCGTGACCTTCAACTATGAAATCGACAGGCCATAACTTCTCAAACTCCTCCTTCTTAAAGGGATAACCTAGGGAAGCGTAAAACGCTATACCGGAGTCAAACCATACATCCAATACGTCCTCTACCCTCTTCATAACGTTACCGCATTTCTTGCATTTGAGTTTTACCTCATCTATCCAAGGTCTATGTAAGTCCCTCAACTCTAATTTTCTTCCAATTAGGGCCTCTAACTCCTTCGTAGAACCTACTACCTTTACGTTACCGCATCTAGCGCAAACCCATATAGGCAGAGGAGTACCCCAATACCTTTGTCTAGAAATTATCCAGTCCCTTAACCCTTCTAGCCAGTTCTTGAACCTATGTAATCCAGCCCAAGGAGGTATCCAATTTACTTTACTAGCTTCCTTTAGAATCCTATCCTTTAACTTGGTTACCCTTATTATCCACTGTTCGGTAGCCCTAAGTATTAAAGGGGTTTTACACCTCCAACAAACGGGATAACGATGTCTGATAATATCCCTATGTAGGAGTAACCCTTTTCTCTCTAGATCCCTTATTATTACTTCATTGGCCTCCCTTACATAAAGCCCCTTATATTTTCCGCCCTCTTCCGTGAAAACCCCTCTTGAATCTACCGGCATAAGTACTGGCAATTTATATTTCATCGCTACTTCGAAATCTTCCTCTCCATGTCCTGGGGCCATATGTACACAACCGGTACCCTCTAGAAGGTTCACATACTCCTCACTAAGTACTACCCTATGGGCGTTTTTCAACTTGGATTGGATAGGTACTTCTTCCAGTAAGGGAGGCACATATTTTAGCCCTTCTAATTCCCTACCCTTTACTACCTTTAGTACTTCGTACCTATTGCCTAACTCTCTAAATACCTCCTTTAACCTTCCCTTAGCTACGATTAGTACTTCCCCCTTATATTTTACAAAGGCGTAATCGAAGTCGGGGTGTACCATAACGGAAACGTTAGCAGGTAATGTCCAAGGCGTCGTAGTCCATATCAGTATGTAAGTACCCTTTTGTTCGACTAGAGGGAACTTTACATATATTGAAGGATCTTCTAATACCCTATATTCCGTTACCTCGTAATCAGCCAGTACAGTTTCACACCTTGGACACCAATGGACTACTTTAAGGCCTCTCTCTAATAAGCCCTCTTCCCATACTTTCTTTATTAGCCACCAGGCCGACTCTATGTACCCCCTATCCAAAGTCAAGTAGGGGTGCCTCCAGTCCATCGAAACTCCTAAGTTCTCGAAGTGCTCACTCATCCTGCTTAGGTTCGTTAACGCTAATTCCTTACATCGCTCTACGAACTTCCCTATTCCATACTCCTCTATGTCCCTCTTCGATTTAAAACCCAAGAGCTTTTCCACGGCTACTTCTATGGGTAATCCGTGGCAATCGTAACCCGGTCTGTCGGTTACTTTAAAACCTCTACTTCTCCTGTACCTTATTATGACGTCCTTTATAACTTTATTCCAAATAGTGCCTATGTGTGGGGTCTCGGAGGAAGGATAGGGTGGACCATCTAGGAAATAAAATTTAGCTTTCCTAGGTCTCTCTCTAAGCTGTTCGTAAATTCCCTCCTTTCTCCAGAATTCTAAGATTTCCTCCTCGTACCTTTTAGGTTCGAATTTCCTATTTAACTTACCTACTACACCCATAACTACCCACCTATGTAGACATAAACTAGGAAGGGATAGGTTAATGACGAGTAATGAGGTTTATACAGTACTGAGGATAATACCCTTCCCCTCTTAACTCACTTAAAGCTATCGGCCTAAGTAAATTTCTCCTATATAAACTTTTTCATGTAATAATAGTTTGTCTAAGGGAGAGGGGATATGAGTCCCAGTTGTCAAATACTTGCATTATTATAAGTGGGTAAGGTTAATATAAAGGCACGCGATGAAGTAGAATGTGGTAATGTACGTAGTTGCCGTGAGCGACGTTCATTCTCCTAGGTATTTCGATCTCTTCGAAAGGGCTCTCTCGAAGGTAAAGTGGAGCGAAGTAAGTCTAATGATCTTAGCTGGGGATATGATCTTAAAGGGAAGGATCAAGGAGTACGATAGGGTAATTAAAGCCATCCGGAGGTACTACGATGGCAAGATAATAGGAGTATTCGGTAATGAGGAATACGAAAAATTAGAACCTACATTGATAGAGGAGTATGGAGGGGAAATATTATGGCTTAATGACGAGGATACGTACGTTAAGTTAGATACCGGTAAAGTAGCTATTTACGGTACTAGAGGGATCTTGGACATACCTACTCCTTGGCAACGTAAGCATGTACCGGATATAACTCATAAGTATCTTAGTAGGCTAGATAACTTAGCTAAATGGTTAAAGAAAGATTCTGGAGGGAGTTTGAGTTTAATGGTATCCCATTACGCGGTAACTTACAAGACCATGGTAGGGGAAAGGGAACGCATATGGCCTATGTTAGGCTCTAAACGGGTAGAGAGATTAATAGCGCACTCAAGTTTAGATGTAGCTATTCATGGGCACGTACATAAATCTAAGGTACTGGAGGCATCCTTAGGGAATACCAAAGTTTACAATGTAGCCTTAATAGCTAGGGGCGAATTAACGAAGATAACCCTTAGCACGCGTAAAGGTTTACTTGAATACCTCTAGCCTACCTTAACTTACGGTCATAAAATTTAAAAACCTATTAGAAAAGTTTAAAAGCGAAGAATAAATAGTAAGGTTACCAAGGTAGGGAGGAAGTAGGATATGGGGAGCCCCCAAGGAGATCTACCGTTAAAACTTCTCACTAAATCGATAAACAGTAATGTATTAGTTAAACTTAAAGACGGTAGTGAATTCATGGGGTTATTGGAGAGATGCGATCCTACCATGAATTTAGTCTTAACTAATGCCGTGGAAGTAGATGAGGATAAAGGAGATCCTATAACCAATCTGGGTAAAGTTTTCATTAGGGGGAGCAACATACTGTTCATAGCGATAGCATATGATAAACTGTCTACATGAATGACAGTAATATTTAAAATAAATATATGCAAAAAATTAATAACTAGCTTAGTTTACTAATGATCGGAGGCTAAATGAAGGAAGTATTTAACTTGATAGTAGAGAAATTAGAGCAGAAGCCTATAGAGGAACGCGAGGTAGAACTAGTCGAGAGGAAGGGTTTAGGGCACCCTGATTACATCGCTGATTCTATAGCTGAAGCTGTAAGTAGGGAGCTTTGCATAGAGTATGAGAGAAGGTTCGGCAGGATTTTACACCATAATCTAGATAAGGTATTAGTAGTGGGGGGGCGTTCTTGGAGGAGGTTCGGAGCTGGGGAGGTGCTTCAACCTATATACATCTTAGTGGCCGGTAGGGCTACTTCCCAGGTGAGGGTAAATGGTAAGGACGTAGAAATGCCCTTAGGCCCGATAGTACTTAGAGCAGTAAGGAATTGGATTAAACGCAATTTTAGATTTCTCGATCCAGATAAGCACGTTATAGTGGACTATAAGATCGGTAGAGGTTCAGTAGATTTAATTACCGTATTCGATAAGGGAGGGGGTGTTCCCTTAGCTAACGATACTTCCTTAGGCGTAGCTTTCGCCCCATTAAGCGAAACAGAACGATTAGTACTCGAGACGGAAAAATTACTCAATTCTAGGGAATTTAAGAAAGAGCTACCTCAGGTAGGGGAGGACGTAAAAGTTATGGGTTTAAGGGTAGGTAATAGGATAAAGCTCACCATAGCAGCAGCTATAATAGCACCCTTAACCAAGAACCTAGGAGAGTACATAGGGATTAAGGAGGAGATCAAGGAAAGGATTTTAGATCTGGCATCCAAACTGACCGAGAGGGAGGTAGAGGTAGAGGTAAATACCGCAGATGATCTAAATGATCGGGAGGGTAAAGGGGTTTACTTAGTAGTTACTGGTACTTCGGCGGAGAATGGTGACGATGGGATGACGGGTAGGGGTAATAGAGCTAATGGGCTAATAACGCCCCTAAGGCCTATGAGCTTGGAGGCTACCGCAGGTAAGAACCCCGTTAATCATGTAGGCAAGATATATAACGTCATTGCCTCTAAAATAGCTTCTAGAATAGCCGAGGAGATTGAGGGAGTTAGGGAGGTATACGTTAAGATGCTAAGCCAAATAGGTAAGCCCATAGATGAGCCTACTATGGTCTCGGTATCGATATTACCTGAAGGAAGTACATCCTTTAACGATATTCGCTACGAATGTGAAGTCATAGTTAAGGACGAGCTGAGGAGTATAACTAACATTACTAGGAGCATACTAGCATCAGAGGTATCACTATTTTAACTTATAAAAAGTGGTTTATTACTTAGCCGTTTAAGGAATTCGCTTTCCCGGAAATACTTACGTAATACCCTACCCTCCCTTATCTCTACTCCTTCTCTACTTAATATCTTCATTTTTAAATATCGGTACTTACTTGAGCCTAGATAACCTCCTATAGAGCCATCGCTCCTCACTACTCTATGGCAAGGATAGATTAAGGGGAAGGGATTTAAGCTTAATATAATCCCGGCGACTCTAGCGTTAGGTAATGAGAAGGCCCTCGCAATGCATTTATAAGAGACTACCTCCCCCTTACCTATCTTCTTAAGCGAAGTTAGTATACTAACGTAATCCCTCTTTAACCATAAGAACTTAACTTTTACGTCTACCTTTACGTCTTTACCCTTATACAGTTCAAAAATGCTTGAGGCTATATCCCTCCCTCTTTCAGTAACTTCTCTATTTACTAGCTTGCTACGATTTAATTTAAGGGATGTGAAGCGTCTTACTTCCTGCTCCGAAGGGAGAGGTACTGTATTAGACACTAGGTAACCTTCACTATCGAATACCAATGCTAGCGAAAGCCTACCTAATTTTACTACCTCTAGGAATAATTTAAGAGGGGGCAACTTACTTTTACCTTATATAGACTTATTAACCTCCCTTTATAACCATTAACTAAAAGTTCTAGAGGGAGGAATTTGGAAAAGAAGTTATCTAAGTTAATAGAAGATATAAGAACCGGTAAGATCTATAGTTCTACGGACGTAGTCATTAGTTCTTTAGTAAGATCTATAGTTCTACGGACGTAGTCATTAGTTCTTTAAGGGTGTTAGAAGGTTTAGCTAAATCTACTAATAATTTAAGTGAATTAATCGACCTATACCATAAATACCTGCCCGTACTTATCAAGGCTAGACCCGCCTCGGCCATGTTAGCTAACTCAGTAAGGGAGTTACTAACGTCCATAGTAAGTGCATTAGAGCGAGGGTTAAGCTTTAAGGAATTACTAGAGGAATTATCAAAGAAGAGAACGGAAATAGAAAGGAGAATTAATGAAGCCATAAATTCGGCTGCACTTATAGCTTCAAGGAGAATTCAGGAAGGAGACGTTATACTCACTAATTCTTATAGCAGAAGCGTCCTAAGGGCTTTAAAGGTAACTAAGGATAGAGGCGCTAACTTCTCAGTTTATGTAACGGAATCTAGGCCTGGTTCGGAGGGCTTGCTAACAGCCTCTAGGTTAAGTTCGTTAGGGATACCCGTTACGCTTTTTGTGGATTCAGCGGTTAGGTATTTCATGAAGGACGTAGATAAAGTCCTTATAAGTTGCGAGGCAGTAGCCGCTAATGGGGCAGTAGTCAATAAGATAGGTACTTCTCTTATAGCTCTTTCAGCTCACGAGGCTAGGGTAAGAGTATTCGTAATAGGTATAACGTATAAATTCAATCCGGAAACAATCTTTGGGGAATTGATAGAAATAGCAGAGGAAGAGCCTCAGGCTACTCTCTCTTACGATGTAAAGGAAGGCATTAAATCCCTTTCTCCACTTTTCGATGTAACTCCTCCCGAATATATCGACGCTATTATTACCGAAAGAGGCATAATAGCACCTCAAGCCGTAACTACCGTCTTAAGGGAGATATATGGTTGGCCCTTTAAATTAGAGGGCATTGAAGGTCTCCTTGAGAAGTTAGAGAACTACTCGG
>NJEH01000024.1 GCA_002254595.1 Thermofilum sp. ex4484_15 | reverse complement strand
CTATTACAGGTAATCCTAATTTAAGAGCTAAGTCATATAGTTTAGCTATCTTAAGGGCATGCATCTCCCCTACGCTACCGCCCATAAAGGTGAAGTCCTGCGAATATACTAAAACTCCCCTACCGCCTATGGTACCATAACCTACTATTACACCATCGCCTAAAGCTACCTTACTGGCCATTCCGAAATCCTTACACCTATGAGTTATGAATTCTCCTATTTCGATAAAGGAACCCGGGTCGAGGAGCTTCTCTAGCCTCTCCCTCGCAGTTAGCTTTCCCTTCCTCTTCTGCTCTAAAACGCGCTCGACTCCCCCTCCTAACTTAAGCTTCTCCCTCAACTCGTCTAGCTCCCTCAGCTTATCCTTCATCGTTTATCTCTACCCTAATTCTTCGATCCATACCTCGTAAAGCTTTCCTTTAACCCTTACCTTAAGTTTCTTAGCCCCTCTCTTAACCGCCTCCATGGCAGCGGAAATTACCTTCTCTACTTTAGCAAGCTTAGAAGTATAGGAGCTTATCCTACTTTCCCCATCATCCAAGCTAATAGGCTTAAGCTTTATAGGTGCTCTAAGGGTTAACCTAGCTAAGTAATCCATACTCTCAGGGGTTAGTTCTCCTAACTTGGGGAACTTACCTTCGGTAGGGGAGAGAGGCACCAATACCTCTCCCCTACCCCTAACCGCTAAAGATCCAGGTCTGAAGTATTCCTCCTCTGATATCTCTAAAGGCTTAGAGGGAGAGGAGGCTATTAAGAGGTAACCGCGCCTTAAGAGTTTCCTAGCTAAAGTATATTTATCCGCGAAGAAACCTCTTTCCCATACTCCATCTAAGGGCACGAACTCTAAAACCCCCCTATCCCTAGGTAAGTAACGCTCCGGAAGATAAAGAGCTGGGAGACATTCCTTAAGCTCCCTTAATGTATAATGAGGATTCAATGGGATTAGCGAAGAACCCCTAGCTATGGGAACCTCCTCTCCCTCCGGGGCTAATCCTCCGTGTACCGTAAGGTAAGCTACACTATCTCCCCTAGCCTCTAATCTTACTATCATAGATTCGCTCAATAAATAGGCCCTCCATAACGGTACCTCCTTACCGTTAACGATTAATTTACCTACCCCCCCTACTGAAATAAGGAGGGGTTCTAAAGTTAAGAGCTCTATCCAACCCCCCCTAACCTCTACGGAAGGGGATAAAGGAGGGTTCCTAGCAATTATATTATTGGCCGCGTACGAGTAGAAATCCATAACCCTACCGCCGTTAAGTACTTCACCGCCTACTACTTCATAGCTTCTGAAGGCCCTTAACACCTTGAAGCCCATTGGATCACCATCGTCAATTGCCGATCGCTACTACACTATTTGTCGAAAATATAAATCTTTGCCTTATTTACTATATAGTAATAAATTTGAGACCTAACCTCCTACAGGCTAGTTTAAGAGCCCTTAAGTGATTGCCTAAGGTCAATACTAAGTGATTACCTAAAGATATGTCCAATAATTTGATGGCTTCCTCCCCTAATTTTACTTTCACTTGTGTTCTACAGGAATACGGTAAACTCATATGACTTTCCTCTATCACACCTTCAAAGGCCATTAAATTATTTAACTTTTCGTCAACTCTAGCTAAAGTTACCTGCAAGTTAACCGGTAGTAGCCCATCTATGCCTACGCTAGAATCTGTCTCGAAATGAGTCTTAATCCAATACTTAAGCGTAAGATTTAAGGGTATAGTACAATGAGCTAGAATTAAATGATTGCCGTACAGATCTACTACGTTAGCCATCCACGTAGGCTTTTCAGTTAAGTAATTCAATAACATCATAGTAAATGTAGCGGCTAAATCCCCCTCACAAGCAGCTATTAATCCTTCATTATTTAATAATGAGAAAGCTAAACAGGGTGTTATCCCCGTTTCTGATAGTAACTTAAAGCAATTGAGGGTAAACGCCCTCCAACCTCTATTCCTAGCTAACTCCCTTAGAGCATAGTATAACTTGACTGCTTTACCCACTTCTATTATACTTACCTCATTACCTTCCGAAGCAGATAATATCGATCTAACCTTATCGTCTAAATTCCCTTTAACCCTATTTAAGATCCTTCTTAAGTACCCTATACTTACTCTATCAAGTTCTAAACCTAACTCCCTTAACCTATCCTCGCCTATTACGCTGGATACTAACCAAGAGGCCGGAGATCCTATTTCGCCTATTTTGGCACCTTTAATCTTAGACGGAATATAGTAAGCTCTTACCAATTCCTTTATCTCCGCTACCGGTACTACCTCCCAATCCCTCACGAGGAAACAACCAAGGTAACGATCAGAGCTCCTTAGTAAGGGTAGCACCTCTAAGGTAGCCGCTAAGGAGTTGGCTTTATTAGCGGAGAGAAGCGCTACTGGTCGCGGATTTCTTTCGAAGATTTCTAAAACCCATTTCTCAACTCCTCCTGTAAGGATGGCTATTATTAGAGCTTCGCCTTTAACGTGATGGTTAATTAGCTTCTCATGGCTAGTAACTAAGCGAATTCTCTCTAGGAGGCCTGCTTCCTTTAAGGCTTTACTTAACTTATGTAAACATTCCCTTATGTAATCATTCAACTTAGGGTTAAGTACTGAGGCTAACGCTATTACCTCGAATCTCCTTTCAATCGTAGATTACCTCCCCGGTATCCTTTAAGGTCTTAAAACCGCTTATGGAATTTAACTTCTCCTTAAACTCCTCACTCCTTAATATCGTTAAAAATTTCCTTACGGATGCCTTCCCTAAGGATACCTTATTAATAAGGAAATCGTACTCCTCCTCCCGCAATGGTATAAAATCTAAATCATACAATTCAGCTACAGCCTTTATGCCTAACCCTACATCCGCTTTACCGTACTTTATCGCTAACGCTATAGCCGTATGCGTCCTATATTCCACCTCGTACCCCTTAATGGACTTACGTAATTTACTTAATTCTATGCCCAACGTGGAACTAAGTTCCCTTAATAGAATTTCCAGTAAAATCCTTGTACCTGAACCCCTATTCCTATTAGCAAAAGTTACGTCCTTCTTAAGTATATCCTTAAGCCCCCTAATCCCCTTAGGATTACCTTTGGCTATTATTAACCCTTGCTCCCTAAGGTAGCCCCTTACTAGGATCGCCTTACCTCTTAACTTATACCTTTCGAGGAAAGGAATGTTATACTTACCACTCCTATCATCAAGTAGGTGTATCCCGGCTAGATCACAATACCCATCCCTTACGGCCTTTAAGCCCCCCATCGATCCCACATTAATTAACTTAATATTCAACTTAGGCTCCTCGACCCTAAGTAAACTTATAATTTGCTCTAAACCTAAGCAATGACTTCCTATAATAACTAAGTCTGGTAAAGTTATGTTATTCGAGAAGGGCTCGAAATCTATTACCTCTCCCTTAAGTACGAATGACCTATCAGGTGGGACTAAGATAAAACCATCAGCTAACTTAAGTGCACTTACGTTACCTGAATCCGTTAATATGGGATAAGCTAACTTATCATCTCCATTAGCTACTAATACAGCAGGGATCAAGTTATACCTACCTTTAGCTACTTCAAAACCAAAGGCTACCCTTACTTTAAACCTAGTGGGAGACTTAATGGCTATACCAGCTAGCTTAGATATTACTGGGGCAACTAATAGCTTAAAAGCCATAACGCAGGAGAGCGGGTAACCCGGTAAAGCGAGGACCAATTTACCGTTAACGATACCTACTGCTGTAGGTTTACCGGGCTTCAATTTTAACCCGTGAACTATAACCTTACCTATTTCCTCTATAGCCCTATATACTAAGTCCTTAGTACCGGCTGAAGTACCCCCTGAAGTTAAAACGATGTCGTAAAACTTCGTAGCTTCATTTAAAGTCGATTTTAATTCGGCTAATTCATCTTTCACTATTCCTAAGAAGACCGGTTCCCCTCCATATTCTAAGACTAGACTACTTAGCAAGTAAGAATTAACTTCGTAAACCTTACCATAAGGTAAGGCAGTTCCAGGTCTTACTAGCTCTTCCCCTGTACTTATTATGGCTACTTTAGGTCTCTTATAAACCCTTACCCTATCTATACCTAATGACGCTAGTAGCCCTATTTCTCTATACGTAAGTTCAATACCTCTTTCGAGGACTTTCTCGCCTTTAACTACATGGGAACCTGCGTAAACTATGCCCTCCCCAGGTGTTGTAGACTTAATTACCTCTACTCTACCTGTTCCTTTCCGCCTAGTATACTCCACCATGATAACGGAATCCGTCCCTCCTGGTATCGGAGAACCCGTAGATATCTCAAGAGCTTCTCCTTCACTTAAGTTACCGCTTTCCTTTAACTTTAACTCTACGGGATTCCATTCATCAGCTCCTTCTAAGTCCGAAGACCTAACGGCATATCCGTCTACTAGCGCTCTATCGAAGGGAGGTAAATCTATAGGAGCTATTATATCCTCAGCTAAAACCCTACCTAAAGCGTTAAATAACGGTACTTCCTCTACCCCTAAAGGCTTAAACTCTACGTAATTAGCTATTAACTTTAAAACCTCCTTAGGCTCCATTAGCTCCCTAAATATCTTACGTGACATAATCGCTAACCTCCTCATTACCTTAGGTTAAACCTAAGTAGGGATACCAAGGATCTTCATGAAAGATGAAAGGGGCTAAAGCGTTCTCCTCTAAACCCTCTACTCCCTCAGGTATTACGATCGTACCTTCGGACCGAGTTAAACTACTATATAAGCTAGAGCCGGACCTCCTAATCGGAACTATTATATAAGTATCACCTTTCCAGCGTAGCTTAGCTCTTACGAAATCTACGAGGCCCGGTTCTGAAGGCACCCTAGAGCTTAACTTACCATAAATTACTTTAAGCTGAGGATAGGATCTCATAATGTAATCCACTAAGGGTTCCACGAAGGTTTTAAAAGCTATAAAAGCTGCCACCGGATAGCCGGAAAGGCAGATTACAGGTTTGCCTTCTATTTTCGCTAACGCGGTTGGTTTACCCGGCCTCATAGCTATTCCATGAGCTATCACCTCCCCTACATTCTCAACGGCTCTTACGGTTACGTCCCTCCCCCCTATGGATGTTCCTCCTAAAGTTATTATTATATCCGCCTCCTCTGAGGCCCTAACTAACTTGCCACTTATCTCCCTTACCTCATCCTTAAGTATTTCTCCTACTTTCGCTTTCATCCCTTTAAACTCCAATAACGCCTTAATAGCCAAGCTATTGGACTCAGGCCTTAAGCGTTCGGTAGGAAGGAATGGAGGAGTTCTCAGTTCGCTACCTATAGGATAGATTATCGCCCTTAGTACCCTAAAGACCTTTACGTACTTAAAACCTAATGAAGTTAATAACGCTAAATCCCAGGGTCTTAACTTCCTACCCTTATTTAATATCCTACTACCTTTACTTACATCAAATCCCTTCCTATTTACGTTACCCCATTTAGGTACAGAACTATATATCTCCAGGAAACCCTCCTTCGCTTCAGTTAACTCCAAGGGTACTACTGCATCGTAACCGTTAGGTAAAGCATCGCCCGTAGAAACCTTAACTACGTGCTTTACGTCTATTAATGCGGGGTTGTATCTACTGGCGTTAAAAGTTTCCTCAGCCCTCACGGCATATCCGTCTAAGGCGGAGGTATTAAAAGGAGGTAAATCTATAGGAGCTATTATATCCTCAGCTAAAACCCTACCTAAAGCGTTAAATAACGGTACTTCCTCTACCCCTGACTTTAACTTAATCTCGGATTTAAATTCCCTCCAAGCTTCGACTATTGGAGTTAATTTGGTAAAGCCCTTTAACCCTTCCCCCATCCCATCAACCTGTGAATCCACGACATAGCTTTAGCAATACTACTAGTTAGTGCGGAAAGAGAGGCCATCTCTAAGACCTCTACCTTATTTAAAGCCTCTAAAGGGCTCTTACCTAATGATACTATACCGTGCCCCCTTAAGATGATTAAATCCGCCTCTTTCGAGGCCTCAGCTACGGCGCTAGCTAATTCCTTACTACCTGCAGGCAGCTCCGGCACTATAGATACCTTGGTTAAACCCTTAAGGAATTCCATTATCATCCCCTCTAAGCCCTGAGATGAGTAAAGCCCTACGGTTAATGGATTATGAGCGTGAACTATTGAGTAGATATCTACTCTTGAGCGATATATAGCTACATGCATCCTCCACTCCCTTGAAGGTTTACTGCCTTGAATTATCTTGCCGTCTAGGGAGAGCTTAACTAGGTCCTCCGGAGTTAAATTAGCTTTGAATTTAGAACTAGGCGTTATCCATAAGTAATTACCTACCTTCGAACTTACGTTACCACCTAGTGAAGGTATTAAGCCTCTTTCGTATAGTAATTTCATCACTAGACAGATCTCCTCCTTTATGTCCAATGTATGGCTACACCTCCTCCTTATCGATGCCTAGTACATTTAAAGGTCTACTTCCACGGAGTAAGAAGTTACATTGCTTATTAACTTAACAGGTTCCTCTTTACCTTTACAGGAGATTATTAAGAACTTACCCCTTTTCATCAACTCCCCCTTCGGTAACCTTATTAAAAAGCTACCCTTAAGACCGCTTACCCCATCTAGGATCTTAGTGAAATTAACTCCCGATGAGGAATTGGATAATAATAACTTAAATGGGATACCCGCTACCCCTCTGCCTCCCTCCTTTATCACTCCTTTAAGTTCCAAGTACTTAGAGGGATCCACTACTCTAGCTATCTCGGAGAACTCCATTTCTCCGTTACCCAATTTAACGAGACACAGTATAGCGGGTGTAGTAACGTTAAGTTCGCTTACCCTTATTAACGAAAGCTTATTGCCTCTTCCCTTAGAGAAGATAAAGTAAATAGCTTTGCCCCACCTACCCTTTAATTCCGTAACCTTAGTTAGCTTTAAGGGTTCGCTAGAATTTAAAGCAATCAGTAACTTCTCCTTAGGGTAAAGTATCCCGTTAGAGCTCTCCAAGAAGGTAGGAGTGCCGTTAAATCCGCGTTCTAATATTACGTGTAGCCCTCTACTTAGATCGCTTACGGGTAAGGAGGCGGGGAGTTCCTTTAAGCTCAGTATTTCCCATGATATACTAATTTTGGGTACCTTACTAATGTGAAGGAAATACCCCCTATTTAGAAGTAACGTTAAAGCTAGAGCCATTAATAAGGCTAAGAAGTACGATTTTTGGGCTTTCAAGTTCGCTACACCTAGCCTATAAAAGCTACCTTCCCCCTTAATATTTTACTCTAGGTCCTTAAGCTCTAATTCTAATTTAAGTTCCTTAAGGAATTCCTTTACGAATTTAGCTCTCCTTTCGGCTACTACCTTAAGTTCATCCAAGTAAATTAAACTTGGCAACTTTAGTATCTTCTCTTCGAAGTGTTTAAGGGATTCGCTTAAGCTCCTGCCTTTCGCACCGGAATATAGGAAGACCCTAGCTATACCTATGGCTCCTAAAGCGTCTAATTTATCTACATCGGAAAGTATTTTAGCTTCAAGGCTACTAGCCTTCTTACCTAAGCTATAGCTATGCGCCTCTATAGCTTCCACGACCTTATCTATCACCTCTTTACTTAACCCCTTAGATTCTAGGAAATCCTTAGCTATTTCAGCGCTAATTAACGCGTGATGTAAATTGCCTTCCTTTACCCTACCTACATCATGTAGTAAAGCAGCTAACGATAATACTATCTCGTCGGCTCCTAGCTTCCTGCCAACTGAAATAGCTAGCTTATGTACTCTCATGACGTGTTCATAATCATGTCCTCCAAGTCTCAGCTTAGCCTTAACGAAGTTCAGGGCTTCCTTTATTACGTTATCGTAATTTTCCTTCCCCTTATCCATAACCTTAATCACCTGAGCTTAAACTAATGGTTTACCACTTAACTCCCCTTCCGCACCTTTTATATTACCCTTTACTATATCCTTAAGCAAAGCTAAAGCCTTCCTCCTAGATAATACCCTATTATTATTACCGCAATAAGGAGAGTATATGCACCTAGGGCAGCCATCTAAGCAATCACAATCGCCTAATATTCTTAAAGCTCTTTTTAAAACGTAGGGTATTTTATCTACTAACTCCCTAGATATACCTGAACCGCCGGGATAAGAATCGTATACGAATATGTGTCCGGAAGGGAAGCTTATGCCTCCTAAATCGTTAGGGGATGCTCCTACAATAGTTTGAGATGCCGTTATGAATACGTGTTCTATGGCATGAAGAGCTGCTGCGTTACCCCATTCCCCCCACTCCTCCCTTATGGGTAGGATCATTTTAATGCCTTTAGTACAAAAAGCGTAACTTAAACGTTCCTTTAATAGCTCCTCCCTAACGTCCCTGCCCGTCCCAAACTCCTTAACTACATATCCATAAACCGTCTCGATTAATTTCAACCCCCCGTACTCCACCTTAATTCCTGAAACCTCCTTAGTTAACGAAGGTTTAAAGTAAGCGGGCGAAGTATAGTAAAGTGGAGAAGTAATTAGATCGAAATTAGGTGGCATCCTTAATGCTTTAGCGAATGGGAACCTATACTCTTTAACTACATATACCCTACCTGCATGTAAATATATAGCGCCAGGGTGTAATTCCCTTATGGCCATGGGCAATTCCCTGAACCCTATTCCTCTCCCTCTTTCATCTACTATCCTAACTACCTCCCCTATACCCCTCAAGCCCTTATGCTCGGCTAAGAACCTGGATCCCTTTCTCGTAATCCTTAAGGTACCCTTACTTATTCTCAGGTAACCTAACAATCTTAACTCTTCTAGTAGTTCCCTTTCGAAAGGCGAGCTAGGAGTATAGGTAAGAAGACCCTCGGCGACCATAGCTAAAATATGAAGCTTAGCTATCTCCTTATTCTCTAAGTCCATGACTACAGGGTCGTATTCCCTCTCAAAGAACTCCTGAGGGTACTTTTCGTAATATGAGCTTATAGGATCGTTACCTAATATAGTAAATACATAAGCTATCCTGCCTCTCCTCCCGCACCTCCCCACCCTTTGGACGTACTTAGTGTAAGTAGGTGGAATAGTAGGAAGTATTACGCAATCTACATCGCCTATATCTATGCCTAACTCTAAAGTAGGGGTAGCTATTACTGCGCTTAGTTCCCCCTTCCTAAACCTTTCTTCTACGTCCTCCCTTTCCTCTGGCTTTAACCCAGCCCTATGGATACCTATCCTTAAACCGTATTTCTTAGCTAGCCTCCCTAAGTATTCCACTAAGAAGTGGCTATCGGCGAAAACCAACGTTTTAATGCCCTCCTTAAGGCACTTCCTTAATAGATAAAGGCACTCGGAGGCTTTAGATCTACCTAAGGGCTTTACCATAACGTGGATAACTTCCCCCTTCCTACCCCTTCTCTCTACTATTACCCTACCTTCACAACCGGTTAACGCTTTAAGTAGGTAACCAGGATTACCTACGGTAGCTGAAGAAATTACAAACCTAACCCCCTTTGGTAAGTATTTCTTAAGCCTCCTAATTACATACGCTACGTGAGTCCC
>NJEH01000001.1 GCA_002254595.1 Thermofilum sp. ex4484_15 | reverse complement strand
TAGTCCTATTTACTAGGTGACTTTAAAAACGGCCGAGGAGGTAAAGGTTAAGGTATTGATAGATGATAGGTCACTTAAATACACAAACCTGCTACCAGCTCACGGCCTTTCAATATATTTTGAGATAAAGGGTAAGGGAGAAACGGAAAGGGTACTTTTCGACGTAGGTCCTTCCTTTAAAATACTCCTTCACAATGCTATTAAGTTAGGAGTGAATTTAGGGAAGTTAGATTATATATTTATCTCTAATTGGAAGAAACCTCACGCGGCATCCTTAGATGAGCTTTCGACTAAATGTAGTCCCAAGATGGTATACTCGCCCCCTCTTACCGAAAGCCTTACACTGTATAGGCCTAAGGACCTTAAGAACTTAAGGATAATTGAATCCATCAACCCTACCAAATTAAGCGCCTATGTTTACTCTACAGGGGTAAGAGGAACTAAATGGTTTAAGGAGCATGCTATGGTGATAAAGTTCCGCGATTCATCTTCGTTAATAGCTATAGGCTGCGCGGCATATGGGTTTGAAGGACTCCTTGAAGGGGCTTTAAGTATTTCTAGGAAGCCTAAGGCCCTCATAGGCGGTTTACATCTTTCAGCTAGGGATTATATAGGGCTTAAGAACTTAAGGCATTATATAAAGCGTTTAAACCTAAAGTACTTAATACCCTTACATTGTACCTCACCCTTCATTAGGAGAAAAATTATAATGCCTCGCGATTTAGTAACTGAGTGTGGTGTAGGACTTGAGTTTACCCTTACCTAAGCCTTCAGGGAGTATGGCTTCTTTCCTCCTTTACGTTTTTACATTCTGGGTAGCGTTATACCTCGTTAAGTTAACGCCATTAGGTATGAAGTTGGAGAAGAAAGGGATAACTATAGATTTCCTCTTATTACTGATTAGGACTAAGAGGTTAAACTCCTTCATAGAGAAAATAGGAGAAGGATATAGAAGGTTCTGGGATAAGTTCTTTTACATTAGCTCATTCCTTTCGATAATACTAATGGCGTTCGGTATTTGGTTCTTCCATGTAAACACAATACATTTCTTTTCGAGGTCCAAGGCTTACGTACCGGTTCAACCAATAATACCAGGTTTTAATATAGGCTTAAATTCCCTACCCTACTTACTAGTAGCCTTAGCGATAGTACTTATAAGTCACGAGTTAGCCCACGGTATAGCAGCTTCGGCTGAGGGCATTCCGCTTTCCTCGGCCGGCTTACTATTACTATTCATATTACCCGGAGGCTTCGTAGAACCTTCCGAGAACGAATTCAACAAAGCGTCTTTTAAAGTTAAATTTAAGGTACTTGCAGCGGGTTCTGTAGCTAATCTATACGTAGGGTTATTAACGATACTGCTACTAACTTCTCTTTTCTCCCCTGCTGGAGTAATAGTCGTAAGGACCGTTAGCGGCTCTCCAGCTCAAGCCCATTTAATGGCTAATGACATCATAATAGGTATAGATAGCTCTACGGTAAATAGTATAAACGATATAATTAAAGCACTAAATAAATTCCAACCTGGACAATTCATAACCTTGAGGATTAGGAGAGGGGCATCACTATTAAAAATAAAGTTAAAGTTAGGTAGGCATCCACGCGATCCTACTAGGCCCTTTATAGGGATAGAGATGTCAAACTATTATGATTTTAAATTCTTTAGGGGGGTTATTCCCGTACCCCTCACGTCATTTATCTCCAATGTTATGGTTTGGACTATTAACTTATGCTTGACCGTAGCCGTCGTAAACATGTTGCCTACTTACCTGGTCGATGGTGGTAAAATAATTTCGGAGGTCATTAGGAGGTTTGTTAAGGGTAAGCTAGCTAGGGCATTGGAGTTAACCTTATTTAGTTATATGGCGATTATATTTATACTCAACATAGGTCCTGCCTTCCTCTACATGCAGAGGTGGAGGCCTTGAAGATCTCGGGTAAGAAGTTATTAATTTCCTTAGTAACGGTTATAGTGGCTTCGATAATTTCGTATAAATTCCCCTTAGAGAATTATATAGCCTTGATACCCGTTAGTAGTTTTTACGCTTATTCGAATTGGAACTGGTATCCCTATTGGAGAATAGCTTTTATAAATTCCTTCATATGGCTTTTATCGGCGATAGGTTACGTATTAGGGTACGAATTAGCTTTCTGCTTTATGATCTTATCCTCAATACCTTTCGTAATTTTCCATTACCTTTCGTTAGGACAGGTAGTGAAATACGGCGTGAAAATAAACATAGCACCCTTCCTCTTCTTCGAGGGGAAGTACTCCGATATGCACTTGGATTTAGGCCAGGTAGTAGCCGTTCTAACGATAATAGCTTCTATAGTCGAGGTAGTTAAACGTAGGCATGCCCTTAAAGTTACTTAAGGAAAGACTCCTCGTATTCCTTTAGGTACCTCGCAGACTCCCTTACATCGGTGAATAATCCTTTCACTTTCTCCACATCCTCCTTCGTTACTACCTTGGAACCCCTACCTTGAGCTATTACCTTAGCGGGAGCTAATAGTTGAGTGGCATATCTTAAGCTTCTCTCAGAACCTATCGTCGTTAGGAGCTCTAGAGCTCCTTCCTCTAATTCTACCCCTTCCTCCTCCGCCCTTATTTTAAGTATTTCCTTTATTTCATCCTTGGTGTAAGGTTTAGTTTCTATGATAAGTAATCTATCAAGTAGATCTAGAGGTATGCCGTGGGGAGAGATTATATCGGTTCCCCTTATTCTGGTAAAGCCCCTATTGCTAGCTAGTATTATTATAGGGGCTAAATCGCTCTCCATAGCTCTAGAGAGGAAACTGTAGGCCTCTATATCAAGCATATGTACATCATCTATGAAGAGTACGCCAGGCAGGATCTCCGCCTTCCCGTTATCTACCCATTCCCTAACGGTTTCATCCACTCTCTTCCTAACTTCGGGCGGTATTTCCCTTTCTTCACCTCCGCCGAATAATAAACTTAATAGACTACCGCTCCTAGCATTCATTAAATCCAAGTCGTGTAAGGAAACCGTGTAGATGAATTCTCTCTCCTTAATTATGCTACCACTAGGTATAGGGACTACTTTAACGGAGGATATATCGTACTTAGAGGGGCTCTCCTCGCTTTTACCTACTTTAGTTACTTTTCCAGTTTCGGAATCTATCCATATAACGTCGCCCTCATTAACTCCTTTAGCTAGTAGTTCAGCCGTTATCCCTTCGTCTACTTGAAAGGTCCTCTCCTCAACCTTAGTCTTAAGCGTTATAGTAGCCCCTATGGGTATCTGCTGGTATGGGTTATAGGGGTGCTTACCGAATCTTATCTCCATCTTGGTTACCATACCTTCATATATCTTCCTAAATTCGTGTATCCTTACGCCTATTGCCTTCCTTAAAGCTTGCATTAATACTTCCGTCTTCTTTACCTCAGCGGAGTATATCTCGGAACCTGAAAGGGCTACGAAGGGTGTATCCTCTCCCAATTCCTTCGCTATTGCTATAGCTAGCGCGGTCTTACCCGTACCTGGAGGTCCAGCTAATAACACGCCTCTACCCGCCATTTTACCTTCCTTAATTAATTTAACTACTATACCGGCCGCTTCCCTAGCCTTCACCTGGCCTACTAAACCGCCTCCTTTAGGTAAAGCCCTACCGTCCTTAAGACCTAAACCCTTAATGTGGCTATGAATACTTATCCTTACGAATTTCTCCCTTTCCGTGGAAAGCGTAGGACTCGACAAGGTATTACACCCCCCAGGGGTGATAATATTGTGGCACCGAAACTTAAGAATCTCGATTCATTAATTTTATATATTCCTTATTTAAGCCTCAAAGCTCTCTTGTAAGTAAAATCTCTATCTCCAGGCGCTATTTTAACTCCGATTAACTTCTATCCTCCATATTTTGTATCGAAAGAATATGAAATAGTACCATATGTTTGATTTGAATGGTCCTTAGGGGTATTTTAAGGGCAATACTTAAAGCCTTTTACTCCTTTAATCCCTTGTAAGGCGATAAGTAGTGGGAACGCCTTCGTTAGAGGACTACTTAAGGGAGGGGGAGAAGAAGAGGGAGGAGTTCCCTAAGGAAGGGGTAATAAAGGGGCGGGAGGAAATAGAGACCCCTAGCGATACGGGACCCTGTGTAATATTATCAGTAACTTATTCTGGGGAGAAACGTAAGGCTTTAGTTAAGCTTTACGATCCTTCCAACGGCAAAATTTACTTCTGGTACGACAATAGCGGTCATAAGCCTTACTGTTTAACCGATATATCGCCTGAGGAAATAATATCAAACCATTCAGAGGTGGTTTCACATAAGGGGTTCGATCACTTTGAGAGGGTAGTAAAGTATGACGCTTTAAGTGACAAGAAAGTGGTGATGACGAAGGTAGTAGCCTTAGATCCCTTATCGATAGGTGGATCTAGAGGATCCATAAGGGAGCTCCTGCCTAGAGCTTGGGAAGCTAAGATAAAGTACCACCATTGTTACATCTACGATACCGGCCTAATCCCATGCATGTACTATAGGATCGAAAAGGGTAAGTTGGTGCCTGTCAACTTTAAGCTTCCTAGGAAATTAATTGAGCTAGTAGATAGGCTTTACGGTTTAAGCGATGTAAGGGACGAGGCTTTAGAATGGGTTAAGTTACTTCAAGCCCCTATACCTGAGATGAGGATGTTAGCTATGGATATAGAGGTCCATTCTCCTGTCGCTAATAGGATACCCAACCCTAAGGAAGCCCCCTACCCCGTTATAGCTATAGCTTTCTCATCTAATGACGGTTTTAAGGAGGTCTTATTACTAGATAGGGGGGAGGCTAAGGGGGGGAAGCCTAAGGATCTGGATGGGAAGGTAAGCTTAAAGTATTATAAAAAGGAAAGCGACTTACTAAGGGAGGCATTTAAGATAATTAATTCTTATCCTATACTCCTTACGTTTAATGGCGATAATTTCGACTTAAATTATCTATACCATAGGGCTTTAAAGTTAGGTTTCGATAAAAGGGATATACCGATAGTCCTAACATCCGACGCGGCATCCCTTAGGATAGGGATTCACATAGACCTTTACAAGTTTTTTGAGAACCATGCGATGCAAGTTTATGCTTTCAAAAATAAATATAGGGAAGTTAAAACACTAGATTCCATTTCTTCCGCCCTCCTAGGAGTGGGTAAGGTGAAGTTAGATAAGCCCATATCCGAATTGAACTATTTGGAGCTAGCTAAGTATTGCTTTAGGGATGCCGACCTGACCCTAAAACTCGCCCGATATAACAATAATACGACCATAAATTTAATCATAATGCTATCGAGGATATCGAAGTTGCCCATAGAGGACTTAACTAGGACTGGAATATCCAATTGGGTTAAGAACTTACTTTACTTTGAACATAGGAGGAAGGGTTACCTAATACCTAACCCTGAGGATCTATTAGCTAGGAAGGGGGTAGTTTCCACTAAGGCGATTATTAAAGGTAAGAAGTACTTAGGCGCTATAGTCATAAATCCATTACCCGGTATCTTCTTCGACGTAACAGTATTAGATTTCGCTTCCCTATATCCTTCAGTAATTAAGAAGTGGAACCTTTCCTACGAAACAGTTAGGTGCCCACATGAGGAATGCAAGTCCAATAGAATACCAGGTACTACCCATTGGGTATGTAAGAAGAATAGAGGGTTAATGTCTACTATCGTAGGCTTCTTAAGGGACTTCAGAGTACGTATCTATAAACCCCTAGCTAAAAAGGAGAAAAGGGAAGATCTAAGGCTCTTCTACGAGGTAGTTCAACAAGCGTTAAAAGTTTTCATTAACGCATCCTATGGGGTCTTCGGATCTTCTAACTTCCCACTTTACTGCCCTCCGGTAGCTGAATCCACGACAGCTTTAGGTAGATATGCCATAATCAAGACCATTAAGAAGGCTTATGAATTAGGGTTAATGGTGATCTACGGGGATACCGATAGCGTTTTCCTTTGGAGGCCTACTGAGGATAAAATTAGCGAGTTATTAGCTTGGTCAGAGAGGGAGTTAGGGATAGACTTAGACGTAGATAAAGTCTATAGATTAGTGGCTTTTAGCGGTAGGAAGAAGAATTATTTAGGGATACTAAAGGATGGAGGGATAGATGTTAAAGGGTTGGTAGGTAAGAAGAGGAATACGCCTGAATTCATTAAAGAGTTATTTAATGAAATTTCTTCGATAATAATGAAAGCCGAGGATATAAATAGTTTAGAGAGAGCCCTAGAGGAAATAGGGAAAGTAACCCGGAGGAGTTACCTTAAGTTGAAGAGTAGGGCTTATTCATTGGATGAATTAGCGTTTAGGGTAGCGTTAACTAAACCACTTAAGGAGTACGTTAAGAATACGCCTCAACATGTGAAGGCTGCTAGACAATTGGAGAAGTACGGCATACAAATAGAAGCAGGGGACATCATTAGTTTCGTAAAGGTTAGGAGCTCCTTAGGGGTAAAACCCGTACAATTGGCTAGGATAGATGAGATAGACGAGGAAAAGTACTTAGCCCATATAGAAACTACCTGTAGGCAGGTATTGGAGGCACTGGGTATAGATTTCGATAAAATATTAGGAGCATCTAGTATGGATTCCTTCCTCTAGCTTAACCCTTCCTTTAAGGCTTCAGCTATGGATTTAGCTCTACCTTTCTCCTTTATCACTATCTTGGTTTTAACCCTTATCGGGAAACCTAATTCCTCGAAGACTTGGTATAGCGTATAACCATCTATAGTCTCTCTTAATTTACCATCCCTAATTAATCTAGCTAGCTCCTTCACTATGACTTCGGCTACTTTTGGGTATTGTTCCTCAGCTAATTTCAATAGCTCCTTACCCTTAGGGGTTAAGTATTTAAGTACTAAATTTCTAGGGTTTTCGTCACTTCTCTTAACAGTTTTACTCAGTAAGCTCCTCCTTAAGGAGAGTAATTTCTTCATCTTAATTAATTCCAAATCGTCCTCCATAATTCCACTTCCCCAAGTTAACGGAGTAAAAGTACTTTATAAGTAATGCGCTATACCGTTAAACTTTAGTAAGAGATTTAACTAATTGGGAGTAAGGTCTCAAGGTATGTTTAGAAGAATCATCCCATTACTCTTAACCTTAATTCCTTTGGTACTTCAAGTACCCTTTAGTTACGTTACGGCCACTTACCTCACTTTAAGTTATTATCCTGATCCTCAAGAATACCCTAAGGGCTTAGGCTATCTGGATCTAAAGGGTATCAAGGTAGTAGGCAAGGGGAACGATGTAATGATACTAGTAATTCCTAGGTCCCAATTTAAGAGAGGACAGTTCCTATGGGGGAAGATAGAGCTGAACATTACCTCTACTAGGAAGGTAATCAAGCTGTACTTCGATGGAAGGGTAGGGAGGTTAAGTGCTAAGATGATCTATGGTAATTCCTCTAAGGCTTTAAGGGCTTTCGCTTACCCTTCGTACCTTCTATTACGCTTACCTACCGGTTCAATGAAGGGCCTTAACCTAACCGACTTATTCTATAGGGGGTTAATTTCGTTAAGGGTTAAATTCGTAAGCGGTATAAGGGATAGAATGGTGGGAAGGATTATATCGCTTTACAACGCTAGCGTAAGTAAGTTAACGTTCGAAGATGAGGACGTTCAGGGAGGTGCCTTACCACCTTGGTGTAATGTAAGGAAGATATCCGTTTTAGCAAGCTCAGGGAGGAAATTAAGTTTACGCATAAAATTAAGCGGATCCCTACCTAAAGTAATATTGAGTAATGGTTTAATCTTCTTTAGGCAAAATTACTCACTAATTTTAAGCGGATTAGGATCCTTAAACTTAAGCCTTTATCTAGATTTAATGGGAGGTAAACTAAAATTGAGGTGTGGACTTAAAGCTAGCGGCAGGTTAGAAGCTTCTAGGGTAATTTACGCCTGTATAAGGGGTGAGGTAATAGAAGTTCAGGTAAGATTACCGGTAAATTCCTTAAGTCCCATCTCGATGGAAGTAAGTGACGCTTGGACGTTATGCTTAGATTTATTGCCTCAAGGCTATCTAAATGGGTTATGGGAACCTCCTATCAAGGTGATAACTGAGTCGAAGGGCTCTTCTTCTTAGATTTTATTTCCTTAACTAGGTCCTCTATCAATTTCCTGCTTTTCTCGCCGAATTCCGCTCTCTCAGCTAATTTAACTCCTTTCTCCGTAATGGAATACGCCTCAGAATATAAACCGTTGAACTTCCCGTTTAATACATAAAGCCTCTTAACGTAACCTAACGATATTAGTTCCTCTAGTTCCTTATCTAATTTACTGGAGAACTTGAAATTACCCTCGCTGACGAAATCGTACTTAAAGCCAGCCCCCCTCTCCTGCAGGGTGTAAACTAATTTATGTAAGGTCCTCTTCCTGACTATCGTACCCAACAATGCTAAAAGGTATACTATTTTCCTACCTGAAGTACTTACCTTCCTAGGCATTCCACCACCAAAAGCTGAGCCGTTAACTAATTAAGGGGATTCCATTAAAAATGTTTCGACCTTGAGGAATTTAAGTTAGGGAGAGGAGATTAAAGCCCCTATCATAAACATATATTGGCCCATCATCTCTACTCTCTGGGATGAAAAATTTGAAATGTGAAATATGCGGTAAGGAAGTAACGGAAACCTATACTTGTAAGCTTTGCGGTAGAAGAGTTTGTAAAGAGGATTTCGATAAGGGAAGTGGTATATGCGAAATATGTAAGGAAACCCTTTGCGCACTATGTAAGGTTAGGTTAGCTATAGCTATTTGTAACGAATGCGGTAGGTTAGTATGTGAGGATTGTTCGATTAAAGTAGGGGTTGGTTACTTATGTAAAGATTGCGCTAAGGAGGTGGATAAACGTAGGAAGCGTGTTAAGACCGTTAGTAATAGTCGACTCTAGGGAAGCTAGTAAAGCTGATCGAGTATTAAGGGCATTAAGGGAATTAGGCGCTAAGTTAGAGGTTAGGAACTTAATAGTAGGCGATTACTTAGCTTCAGAGGAAGTAGGAATAGAAAGGAAGACAGCTAACGATTTTTTAAATACCTTAACTAGGAGAGATCTTTTCCTTCAATTATTTTCTTTAAAATCGGTATATCCTAAGGCGTTACTAGTAATAGAGGGGGATTTAAATAGGGTCTTGAAGTTTAGAAGGATCCATCCTAATAGTGTTTATGGAGCGCTAGCTAGTATAGCAAGGAGCGGTATAACGGTATTGCCTACTTCCAATAGTGAATGTACCGCTAGGCTAATATATCTACTAGCTAAGCAGGAACAAGGTGAGGGTAAGAAACCATCGATTAAAATAGTAAAGAAAGTAGAGACCGTAAGCGAGAAACAGTTACTACTGCTTTCCTCCCTACCTAGTATAGGTAGGGAAAAAGCTGAAGCCATTTTAAAGGTATTCGGAACTCCCCTTAAAGCTTTAAATTCTTACAGAGCTTGGGCTAGGAGGGTTAAGGGGATAGGGGAGGAGACCGTAAGGAAGGTAGGGGAGGTGTTAAATACTCCCTTTAAGCCCGGGGGCTAAATACGTAACCATCCACGTTAAAAGGTGGGGTATCAATTTAACTAGTAGAGGGGGCTTTTTAAGGGCTTCCCTTACAACTATACTATGCCTCTCCATATCACCTAAGGCGCTTACTTCTCGATCTAAACCGGTTTCCCTTATAGCCTTAAAAGCGCTTTCCAATAACCTATCGTTTAAACTAGCTAAGAATTCCCTTAGGAACTTCATATATTTAATTTCGCCGTAGAGGAAGCGATAATAGGCTGAATTATAGGAGCTTATCACCTCATAATAATCCCTACCGTTTAATAAGTAATTAATTAAAGCCCTCGCTGCCATTATCGTACATAATCCCCCTATTATTAACCCACCTCCAGTAGTAGGTTTAGTGCAACAAGCAGCATCGCCTATTAATAAGGACCGCTCCCCCCATACCTTATTACTAGGTCCGCATAGTACTACTTTACCTCCCGTTAACCTCTCGAATTTCGCTTTAGCTAGCTTCTTAGAAGCTATAGGGTGATGCTTCATGAAAGCTCTAAGGTATAAGTAAACGGGCTTCCGTACGGAGGCTAGTCCTACTCTAGCCCTTCCTTCTCCTCTAGGTATGATCCACGCGAAGAACTTAGGTGCCCAACGGTTGCCTAGATATACTTCCACTATGTCATCATCTACCTCCTTAACTCCCTTTACATCGTACTGTAGGGCGGTAAGTAGCACGTCCTCGGGGGGCTCCTCAAACCCTAAGTACTTAACTAATCGGTATCTAGCCCCTTCGCCGTTTACTAAGAAGTTAGTCCTTAACTCCTTGCCGTTACTTAACTTCAGGCTCCATTGATTGTGGAACCTGTGGACGCTTAAAACTCTTGCGTTAAGTACGAAATTAACTCCTAAGCTATTAACTACCGAATAAAGGTATTTATCAAAAAGTTCCCTATCTATTACATAAGCCAAGGGCTTAGATTTAATAATTTCTACTTCTAGCTTGGAGGAAGGAGAATAAAATCTCGCTCCTCTTACTTCGTTCTCGATGTAATCATCCTTCCTTACCCTAAGTAGTTCTAATCCCTTAATGGAGACTAAACCGGAACAATGTCTTGGAATGCCTATTTCATTATGTTCCTCTACCAGTAACGGTAATATACCCTTATAGGCGAGTTCCCTAGCTAGTAATAGCGCCATAGGCCCTGCTCCTATTACTGCTATTTCCCTTAGCTCCATATCAAAGCCTCAAGTTATAAACATGCACATGATTTATATCCTTTCTTACCAATCTCTAGCTCGGAGGTGTAAAAGTGAAGGCCCCCTGTGAATATATAGTGAAATACTTTTTGCCAGCTTTAAGAGCGGTAGTAGCCGAGGGGCTTATAGAATGTTATGGGCTAAGCGAGACCGAGGTAGCTAAGGTGATGGGTTTAAGTCAACCCGCCGTAAGTTACTATCGTAAAGCTAAGAGGGGCACTAAAATGTACCGTATCGTAAAGGAAAACAGGGAGTTACATCCCTTAATAGCTAAGTTAACCGAGGTACTGTATAGTGGAGATAAAGAGGGAGCTAGGAGGGTATTAAAGGAAATTTGTTGCTTAGCTAGGGATATAGGGCTAATACCCTTAAGGGAATAGGTGTAGCTCTTTGTACTTAAGTAAGGAGGAGGAAGCTTTACTTAACGGAGAAAGGGGGGAAGCTAAAGCCAAGGCGCTTAAGGCCTTAATCGAAATAGGAGAAGCCTTAGGGGCAGAGAGATTAGTAAACGTAGAATGGGTCCATATTTCCGGTATTTCCTATAAAAATATAGGAGATTCAGGTCTAAAGTTCATTAAGGAGCTAGTTGAGTACGGTGCGTTCTTTAGCGTGAGGACTACTTTGAACCCTGCGGGTATGGATTTAAATCGTTGGCAGGAGATGGGTATACCGGAGGCCTTCGCCTACAAGCAACTGGAGGTAACAAGGGCTTTAATTAGCATGGGAGCGGAGCCTACGTTCTCGTGCGTACCTTACCTCTTAGGTAGTGTAAAAGAGGGTTCTCAGGTAGCTTGGGGAGAGAGTAATGCAGTACTTTACGCCAATAGCGTTTTAGGGGCCTTAACCAATAGGGAAGCTAGTGTACTTACCTTATTAGAAGCTATAACGGGTAAAGCCCCCCTTATCGGTTTAAGGCTGAGGGAATTCAGGAAGCCTACGGTATTAGTAGAGTTTGATAGCAGGGTATTGAGAGAGGTTTCGAAGGGAAATTACCCCTACTCACTATTAGGATATTGCTTAGGTAAAGTAGTGGAAAGGGGAGTACCTTACTTAAGGGGGTTTAAAATACCTAAACGTGAGCTTAAGAACTTCTTAGCTGGACTAGGCGCCTCGAGTTCCATAGGCTTGATAATAATTGAGGGGTTATCTCCGGATGCTAAATACTTAGGGAGCGAGGATTTAAGGGGGTTAGATAAGGTAAGTTTAAGTTCGGGGGAAGTAGAGGAATGCAAAGAGGAATTCTATAATGCCTTAAGTGAGGTAGATGCAGTAGTTCTCGGATGTCCTCACCTATCCGAGGAGGAATTAAGGGAAATACTAGAGGTACTTAAGTACGCTAAAAGGAGGCCCAGTGATAGGCTTATACTATTTACTTCTAAACCTATAGGTAGGAATTTAAAGCGTAAATTAGAATCGTTAAGGGGCGTAGGTGCGGAGTTATACTTTGATACTTGTATGGTAGTATGTCCCTTAAGATATATGAATATAAGGTCAGTAGCTACGGATTCAGCTAAAGCAGCTTACTACCTTTCCTCACAGGGAGTTAAGGTTTTATTGCTTCCTAGGCGTAGGTTATTGGGGATATAGGTCTTGAAGTTAATTAAGGCTAGGACCTTAATTAAGGGAGTAGGGGAGGGCGAAGCACTAGTATCCACTAAGCCGATTTCGTTTTATGGAGGAGTAGATCCTAAGCGAGGAATCGTAGTAGAGAAAGGACACCCTCTAGAGGGCGTTAGCTTAAAGGGAAGGGTATTGTTCTTTCCCTATGGTAAGGGCAGTACGGTGAGTTCCTACGTAATATACGAGTTAGCTAGGAGAGGGTTTGCCCCCCGAGCTATTGTAAATTTAGAGAGCGAATTAATAATAATAGCCGGCTGTGCGTTAGCTTCGATACCTTTAGTAGATAAGCCATCCCCTAACCCTTTTAATTTAGTTAAGGACGGAGATTACGTAAAGGTAGTAGCTATCGGTAAGGTAGCTAAGGTACTTATAGGTGGATAAGGTGGATAAGGATAGACTTCTTAAGGAATTAACTAGAAGAGTGATTAACTGTAGGAAATGTAAATTATGGCTGAGTAGAACCAACGCCGTACCAGGTAGCGGTAACTATACTACGGGGATAATGTTAATAGGGGAGGCTCCTGGGAGGCAGGAAGACCTAGAGGGAAAGCCCTTCGTAGGGGCGGCTGGTAAATTACTTAATGAGGTTCTAAAGGAAGTAGGTAGCGGTAGATCGTTCGTTTACATCACTAACCTCGTTAAATGTAGGCCTCCGGGCAATAGGGACCCTCAGGTCGATGAAATAGAAGCTTGCTCACCCTATTTAGAGGAGGAACTAAAGATAATAGACCCTAAAGTAATAGTTACATTAGGTAATCACAGCACTAGGTACCTACTTAGGAAGATAGGTAGGAAGGTACAAGGTGTACTTAAGGTAAGGGGGAAGGTCTATAAGTTAGGTGATGCAATAATAGTACCTACCATACATCCTGCTGCCGCCCTTTATAACCCTAGGTTAAGGGGGTTATTGGTTAGCGATTTGAAATTAGCGTTAAGTTATGTTAAGTTAAGGAGCGAAGGACTGGACGAATACCTATCTTAGCTATATTGCAGGATAACGTCTATATTACCTTTCGTAACTAAGGAAAATTCTTTTAAAGCTATTACTTAATGTTCGAATAGGGTATGGAGGATAAATATATAGTAGTAAAGGTCTTCCAAGGGGATAAACCGGCTAAATTACCTAAGGGCTCCCTAAGGGAATTGGGTAAGATTATCTCTAGATCCCTATTACGAAGGATGAAGAACGAATACGTACGATGTCCTGTGAGGAATGAAGCGATCCCCTTCCTCCTCTGCTTTAATTGTAAGAATTTCATTAGGAGAGTTAAGGGGGAAGTGCACTGTAGAGGAGATAAAATTTAATACGTCTCTCCTGTAGAGTTTTAGGGTAGTGGAAGCTTTTAAGTTAAGTAAAGGGAAATAATGAATTCCTTTAAGTTACTTCATCCTAAGTTAAGGGAGATAATAAGGAAACACGGTTACTTCAACCCTACCGAAATACAGGAGAGGGCCATACCTTTAATTCTTAAAGGTTATAATACTTTAATAATATCTCCTACCGGTACGGGCAAGACCGAAGCGGCCCTATTTCCCATATTAAGTAAATTACTAGAACTAAAGGAACGTGGGGTAGCTCTTAAAGGTATCTACGCTATTTACATAACTCCGCTAAGAGCCCTTAATAGGGATATTTTGAGGAGGATGCACGCTATGGCTAAGGAAGTAGGTTTTGAAATGGCTATTAGACATGGCGATACCCCCCAGAGTTTAAGGAGGAGAATGGCCTTAAGCCCCCCTCAAATATTAATAACTACTCCTGAAACCTTACAGTTCTTATTAATAGGCAGAAGGCTTAGGGGATGCCTTATATCTATCAGGTGGGTAATAATCGACGAAGTACACGAGATGCTCGATAATAAGAGGGGAACTCAACTTTCGCTTTCGCTCGAGAGGCTTAGGGAAATTACCGTTAGGGGCTTCCAAAGGATAGGCCTTTCGGCTACTATAGGTGACGAGGGTTTAGCTAAAGGCTTCTTAGGGGGGAATAGGTTGGTCTTCGTAGTCCGTTCGACGGAGAATAGGCCCACCGAGCTATCGGTAAAGTACCCGGAGGGTACGGACCAGGAGGGTAGGATTAAGTTACTTTGCGAGGTAATTAGGAAGGAGAAAGGTAAGGTATTAATATTCACGAACACTAGGGAGACAGCGGAGGCACTAGGTAATAGACTTAAGGCAATTTTCAATGACTCGGTAGGCGTACATCACGGGTCCCTTTCCAGGGAGGAGAGAGTAGATAAGGAAGAGGGATTTAAAGTAGGTAACGTAAAAGCGTTAGTATGTACTTCGTCTTTAGAATTAGGTTTAGATATAGGGGAGGTAAATCTCGTTGTTCAGTATGGATCGCCTAGGCAGGCCTTAAGGTTAACGCAACGGGTAGGTAGGTCAGGGCATAGGGGTAATGGGATAGCTAAGGGGTTGATAATAGCCTTAAACCCCGATGAATGCTTAGAAGCATCGGTAATAGCCAGAAGGGCGCTTAATGGGGAATTGGAAAACCACGATTTTCACTTTAGGGCATTGGACGTATTAGCCCATCAACTAGCCGGTATGGTTATAGAGAGGGGGGAATTAAGCGTAAGGGAAGCTTACGATATAGTTACTAGGTCCTACGCCTATAGCGACCTCGAATTAGGTGAGTTAGTTAAAGTACTTCGACAACTTGAAGCGGAGGGATTAATAAAATTATGGAATGAGGGTAGGGTTACAGCTAGGAGGGGGCTTTATAGGTACTATTACGAAGGGGCCTCTACTATACCAGACGTAAAGAAGTATAAGGTAATTGACATAACTTCATCGAGGCCTATAGGTGATCTGGACGAAGCTTTCGTAGCTTTAAACTGCGAGGAGGGTTTTACGTTCATATTATCAGGTAGGGCTTGGACCGTATTAAGGGTAGAGGGTAACGCGGTCTATGTAACTCCCGCTACGGATGTTTTAGGAGCTCTACCGGCTTGGGAAGGCGAACTAATACCCGTACCTTACAGCGTAGCTAGGGAGGTAGGTTCCTTAAGAAGGAGAATAGGCGAGGCCCTCCTAAGGGGTAAGGATCCTAAGGAGCTCTTAAAACTTTACCCCTTAGATGAGCAGGCTTCTAATGAAGTAGTTTCCCTAATTAGAGAACATCTAGAGAGGGGATATCCCTTACCGCACGATAAGAACGTAGTAGTAGAAGTGATGGGTAGGTTAACTGTAATTCATACATGTATAGGTTCTAAAGCTAACGAAGCGTTAGGCCTTTATTTATCACATTACATTTCTAGTAGGTATGGATTAAACGTAGCTTACCGTAAGGATCCTTATAGGGTACTATTGATTTCTAACAGGCCCCTAAGAGAGAAGTGGCTAATCAGAGCACTTAGGGAAATGGATAACGTAGAGGAGGAAGTGAAGGAAGCGTTAACTTCTTCTAAATTATATAAATGGAAACTGGTACAAGTAGCTAAGAGGTTTGGCGCGCTTAGGAACGATGCAGAGGTTAAGTTAAGCGAAAAGCTAGTTAAAGCCTTCGAGGGTAGCGTAATAGCCGAGGAGGCTCTTAGAGAGGTGTTAACCGATAACGTAGATTTGAACGGCTTGATGAACTTATTAGAGGGATTAAGGCGCGGAAGGCTTTCCCTTAGATACGTAAACGTTGACGAATTCAGCCCGTTAGCTAAACCTATCGTGGAAACTGCCTACTATTACGATAGACCTCTAAACATTATACCGATAAGTTCGTTAGCTGAGGTAGTTAAGAGAAGAATTATGGAGGAAAGGGTAATGTTAATATGTTTACATTGTCTGTGGAGTTGTACTTATAAAATAGGTGAGCTACCTAGGGATTTAAGGTGTTTTAAATGCGGCTCCAAGTACTTAAGCGCGGTAGTACCCCCTTCGGACGAAGCTTTAAATGTCTTAAAGAGGAAGGTGAGGGGAGCTAAGTTAAATCGCGAAGAAGAGAGGTTATTTAAAAGGCTTCAGCTATCGGCTAGGGTAGTACTAAGTTATGGTAAGAAAGGTGTAATAGCCTTAGCTGGGAGAGGAGTAGGGCCGGTTACTGCGTTGAGGATACTGAGCTCCTCTAGGGATGAGGGAGAACTCCTAGTAAATATAATCAAGGCGGAGAGGAACTACGCTAGGACTAAGCAGTTCTGGGATTAATAAATATCCAAGGCCTTTCCCTGAAGGCCTTATATCCTAGCTTCTCATAGACCTTAATGGCTGGTATATTGTCACTCCTAACGTGCAATACCGCCTTAGCTCCTGAAGTTATACAGTCCTTAGTTACGGCGGAAGTTACGGCTTTAGCGTAACCCCTACCCCTATACTCCGGCAGTGTAAATACATCACCTACTATCCAAACCTCAGGCAGGGATAGGTAGCTGCAAACTATTGAAACTAACTTACCATCCTTTAAGATACCATAGTACCTATATCTCTTTAGGATGTTAACTACATCCTCCCTCTCTATCCTTCTGCCTTGCGCTAACTTAATCTCTAAGAATTGCCTCAAATGTTCGCGAACATTAAGTCTCTTAACGGTTTCCCCTTTGAAAGGTTTAAATGTAACCTCATCTACTACCATATCCTTAAACGTCTTAACTTCATAATTTAGGCTTAATTCCTTTAATAGGGAAGTTAACTCGCTTAATCCTGAGTCCCCGTAGAGCTGTATTACTGACGGCAATCTAATAATAGAAAGGGTATCCTTCAGAGGATCTAGGAGTTCCTCTACGTAATTCCAAACGTGAATTCCTACGCCTCCAGGCCCCCTCCAAATTAATAAGTAAGAAATTAATGAGCGTTCATTAATTAATAGATAAAGGTCGGTCTGCTTTAAATTATATATTAAGTCGTAGATTAAGTAACAGTGGGTAAGCGGATCGTTCAGGTACATACTTATTATCTGCTTCCACAACCATAAGTTTAGATCGCTTAACCTCTTAAGTTCCATCACCGGTGAAATCCATCAATAAGATAAATTCTTTGCCGTTAATGCTCAGTAGTAGCCTCTAAGTAACCCTTCATCCTAACCAACTTATCCATTATCTTAAAGAAAACGAAGGAACATAGGAGGTAAAGCGAAGTCTTGATTACCTCCATTTGAAGCAAAAAATCCGCCCTTATCGGATATTGGGGATTTAATGCAAACCTAGTTAATTCCATCCATTCCCTCATGGGGATAGCATTAACTAAAGGTTGCATCCACCAAGGTAAGGATTGAGCCGGGAAGAGTACGCTACCTACTAAGAAGAGCAAACCCCCGGTACTCTCCGCTATTAACGGACCCCACTCGGCTGAGAAGAGGCTAATGGCTGATACCATGATACCCAATGAAGTACACCATAAGTATCCTAGAATTAAATTAATCAATATTAAAGGTAAATTCACTTGTAAGGAACTCAAATCGTAACTTACCAACCATAACCCTATAGGTAGCGTAACTAAGGATAATGCTAAACCTATTAGGTAATGTATAAGCCCCCTTGAAGTTAAGTAAAACATTAAATCCGGTACCGCTAGGTAATTGTATTTCAGTAACCTATAATGTTCCCTTTCTTCATGTATTACCCAAGCTACTCCGTATATCCCGCTACCTATGTAATTATAGAAGGAAATGCCGGTTACCATATAAAAAGCTGAAGCGGGGTTAGAATAACCTGAGGATATAGCGAACGCAACATATATGTAAGCGTAAAGTAAGAGGGTAAAGAGGGGCCTAATTAGGACGTAAATAGTGAAGATAAGGGGATTAGTCCAATTACTTAACTCTAGCCAACTTAACCAGGAAATAGCGTAAGCCCTCCTAGCGATCTTAATTACATCCACCTTAACGTCAACCTCCCCTCTACTTTAGCCCTTAACTCCATATACCGTAGCATCCGCTTAGCTAGGTAAGCCAATACGGGTATCATAACTGATAAGGAAATTACATGAAATCTCAGATCGTATAAGTTGTAACCTAGGAGTAAACTCCTCCTTATCCCGTCCATGCCTATAGTTAAGGGAATGGAAGAAGCTAGTAATTGAATTAAGGTAGGGAAAATGGAGATAGGGTAGTAAAGACCGGAGAGGAACATTATAGGTTCCTGTAATACCTCGGCAGCCCTCCATCCCGACCTACTGTACATTAAGAAGATGCTCGCAATGCACATCCCTAAGGAATAAAGGGCTACCATAGTAAGGACGAAAATTAAAAAAGCCGCCGGCAAACCTGAGGGATTAAAGGAAGCTTTGAAAGCCATCGTACCTACTAGGACTATGGAAAGGGCCCTTAAAGTAGTATTGAACATCCCTCCTAATGCCATCCCTAATAGTAATCCCTCCAGCGGCGCAGGGGTAATCATGAAGGTTTCTAAGTTGCCCGTCTCCTTTTCCCAATAAAGGGCGTTACCCATACCCCAGATTACGTTAAACCAATAACTTATCATAGCTCCCCCTATCACTACAAAACCTATGTACTCCCTGGGAGCTCCTAGTATCATATACGTATAAGCTACGGATGCTACTGCTAATAAAGGCAATAAGATTTCCCATACTACCCAACTGGGCTCCCTATTACCCCCCTTAATCCTTACGTAAGCCCTAGCGTAGGCAACCTTCAATAGTAAGGTTATCCTACTCCTCACTTAACTTACCCCCTACTAATTTAAGGAAGACGTCCTCTAAGCTCGGCTCTACTTTGGATATGGAAATTACCTTATATCCGCTCCCGATTAACCATTTTACTACCTCCTCGGCTTCTTCCTCGCTACTTAAAACCATCCTTAACGAAGTTAAACCGGTAGTTATATCGCTCTTAGAGGAGACGGCTTTAGAGAAGCCGGCTTCCTTAAGGCGCTCCCCTAACTTACTGTATATCCCCTTTACCTCTAGTTTATATACTAGTTCATCACAGATCATCTTCTTAAGCTGCTCAGGACTACCTAAGGCTACTATCCTCCCTTTATGTATTATAGCTATCCTATCGCATAATTCCTCCGCCTCCGCCATATAATGGGTAGTTAGGAATATCGTCCTCTCCGGATCCTCCTTAATTAACTTCCTTATTAAGCGCCTAATGTATTTAGCTACCTCTACGTCCAAACCTAACGTAGGCTCGTCCAGGAAAAGTACTTTAGGATCGTTTATAAGGCCCCTAGCTAAATTGTACTTCTGAATCATCCCCGTGGAAAGTCTATTTAACCTAATATCGGCGAAATCCTCCATCCCCAATAGCTCTATGAGTTCCCTAACTTTTCTCCATCCATCCCTCCTACTTAAGCCGTAAAGTTGAGTAAAATACCATAGATTTTCCTTAACGGTCATGATACCATAACCAGATCTCTCGCCTCCCGAAACCACGTTAATAACTTCCCTAACTTTATTCGCCTCCCCTACTACATCATAACCTAGGACGTATGCCTTACCAGAAGTAGGTAACAATAAAGTAGCTAATATCCTTATAAGCGTGGTTTTTCCAGCACCGTTAGGACCTAGTAGTCCGAATATCTCTCCCTTACGTACCTTAATGTTTACATCCCTTAAGGCATAGATTAACCTACCTTTATTCCTCTTAAAGGTCCTGGAAAGTTCAATAGTTTCTATACTATACATGAAAGCCATCACCGAGTGAACTTACGTTCCATTGCCTCAGAACATCTAAGGAGCTTAGAAATAGGAGTAATTTAATGTTTTCGGTATACTGTCTATTATTGGTATCGAAACTTATGAAGTGGAAGGCCTTAGGTAAGGAGTTCCTAGTAGGGGTTAATTACTGGCCTAGGAGGAAAGCGACGTACTGGTGGAAGGAGTTCGAAGAAAGTGAAGTAAGGGAGGAATTTAAGGAGATAAGGGATTTGAACTTAAATTTAGTAAGGATATTCTTGCTATGGGAGGATTTCCAACCTGAACCTAGGAAGCTAAATGAAAAGGCTCTAAGTAACTTAGAGGAGGTAATGGACACAGCTTATCGTTATGGCCTTAAAGTGATAGTTACGTTATTTATAGGCTTCATGAGCGGCATTAATTAGGTACCTGAATGGGCGTTAGATAAATCCCACATCACTAACCGTTACCCTACGGCTACTAAGGGTAAGTTACATACTTACGGCATTAGGAACATCTACGAGGACGAGGATATGTTGAAGGCGGAGAGGCGCTTAATCGAGGGGATAGTAGGACGCTTAAAGGATAATCCATCGTTAGCAGCTTGGGATAATTCCAATGAAGTAGATAACTTAAGGCCCCCTAGGAACCACGAAGTAGCTAGACGTTGGATGGAGGAAATTTATCGTGCGATTAGGAGGATAGATCTAGAACATCCTATTACCTTAGGGATACACCAGGAGGACTTAGAGTACGATAAGGGCTTTAGGGTTCAGGAGATAACGGCCTATGTCGATTTTCCACGCATGCACGGTTATTCCATATTCTCCCCGTGGGGGAGAATCCCTTAGATACCGACGTAGTTCCCTTCTTGAGCTTACTTACCTACGAGCTAAGCGGTAAGCAGGTCTTATTCGAGGAATTCGGATTACCTACCCCCCTAGTGAACCTACTAAAAACTTAGGTAAGTTAAAGATATTTAAGAGGCAAATAGAGCTAATATTAGTTAACGAGGAGGAAGCGGCTAAGTATTATGAGGAAACTTTAAGAAAACTTTACATGATAGGTTCGTTAGGGGCACTAGCTTGGATGTTCTCTGACTACGATCCTTGTATAAATAATAAGGAATGCTTAAGGGCCTTAAGCCCTATAGAGAGGAAGTTCGGGCTCACTAGATATGATGGCAGTCTTAAAGCCTTCGGGGAGGGTAATTAAGGAATTCGCTTCGATAAGGATGAGGATCTTAAAGCCTAGGAAGCTATTAAAAGTAGACGTAAGGAGTTACTATTCCAATCCTTACCTGCAACTAAGGGAAGCATTTAAGAAATTTAAGGAAATAAGGGAAAGCTTTTTGGAAGAATTTAAATTAAGGGAAAGTGTTCTTACCTTACATAAGGCGGGGCCTCAGCCTACCTACTTATCCTCATGTAATCGGGGCCGCCTGAGTTCATCACTGACCGATCCGAGGGATTAAAAGATAACTAACCGGCCTTTAAAGCTATCGTTAATTAGATTTAGGACTTAACTTGAGGAGCTTTATTATTTAAATTGCCGTACATTATTGCCTTAATAAGCCTTTCTAACTTTAATTAATCGCATGGAAATTATCTTAATACAAGGAATTACATAGGGAAGAAATTTACAGATTTAAGTAGGGCTTAAGGAGTACTTGCATTTTAAATCATTACCATGCTATTTTTAAATTCTAAACCTTTAAAGTATTAAAAGAAGAGGGGTCCGCTTGAAGGGGTTATTCGCTAATATAGGGCATAGAGGTTATCCGTTAGCGGAGCCGGAAAATACCATAAGTAGCTTCCTAAGGGCTTTTGAAGCGGGAGCTACTGCCGTTGAAATGGATGTTAGGGTTACGGCGGATGGTCACCTAGTGCTCATGCATGATGAAACGGTAGATAGGACTACTAACGGTCATGGCTACATTGAAAAGATGACCTTAAGGGAACTTAAGTCGTTAAAGGTAGGAGGTAAGGAGGAGGTCCCTACGCTTAGCGAGGCCGTAAAGGCTATTAAGGGTAAAGGGGGTATTGACGTAGATCTTAAGGTAAGTGGTTACGCTAGGGAGTTATTAAACACGTTAAAGGAGGTCATCGATTTCGTCTATATAACTTCGGAAAGTACTGATGCGTTAAGCGAAATATTAGAGGAGGAACCCGACGTCAGGACGGGTTTAATATTCGATGAAAACCCTTATGATAAGCTCGAAGTAGCTAAGGAGTTGGGCGTTAACGCTATAGTTCCTAGGTTAAACTTACTGGAACGCGAGCTAGTATCGTTAGCGAAGGAGGGAGGCCTAGAGGTATTCGTCTGGACGGTGAACTCAGAAGAGGAAGCCCTTAAGGCCCTATCCTTGGGCGTAGATGGTTTGATAACCGATAACCCTCCCTTAATAGCT
>NJEH01000023.1 GCA_002254595.1 Thermofilum sp. ex4484_15 | reverse complement strand
GATAGGGCCTTGGCCTGGTAGGGGCCCCTTCAGTTACCTACCTCCGTGGCAGAGGCCAGGTTGGCTCTTCGGTAGGGGTGCTTGCTGGTGGCTTTTCGGTAATCCCTGGCTAGCTTACAGAGCGTACTTACCTCCTTCGGTACCTTACTTCCCTTACTTCTCTCCCTATCCTTGGACTTACTTCCCTTACTACCCCTATTGGTAGGGAGGTGAATTAACGATGATGCCTTATTACTTTCCCTACTTCGATCCCCTATCATTACTATATATATGGCCATCCCTTTGGATGTCCTACATTTCCATGATATATTACTTCGAGATGTATAGGTTAATGTTGGAGACTTGGAGGAAATCCATGGAATCCCTCTTCACTACCTTACCCGCCCCTCCTAGGCCTTCGGGATCCTAACCTGGTCCTACGTGAATTATAACATCCCTTATCGATGGGTTTTTCTCTTTAATTTTCTTCTCCAATTCGCGGGCCATCTCATGGGCTTTATAAATACTCATAGCTGGGTCTACTACTAAATGCAAGTCCACGAAAAGGGCAGAACCTTGCCTCTTAATCCTTACGGAATCGAAGGAGGGCATTTCATAAAGTAGACATCGTACTACTTCGCGTAAATTCGCTAAAGCGCCTTTAAGCGCTAAAGCGCCTTTAAGCGTGAAGGAAATAATCGCTAAGGAAGTTAAGCCATCGTATATAGGGCTTAAGTCAACTGAAAGGGGCGACTCCTATTAATGCTATAAGGGACTCTAGGGAATTGACCGTTAAATGCCCAAATTCTGCTTTTAAAGCTAGGCCCCCCAAGGGACTTGAGGCATTAAATAATAATATGGTTGTTAGGGATAATAAGATGGTCGAAGTTAGAGCATAGTAAACGACCTCACCTCTTACTACATGTGGAGAACTTATTCTACTAACGGTTAAAGTAGCTATGATGGAAGATGAAGCAATTATAATTAGTGAGGTAATTAAGGCCAAGAGGGCATTATAACCGTAATGCCCGTAGGGATGTCTTTCATCGGGAGGAGTGGAGGACTTAAGAAATAGTAAGGCCGAAATTACCGACAATAATTACGTTAATGATCGAATTTAAACCATCTGATACTAAAAGCTAATCCCCTGCTCCTCTTACATCCATTGCGTTATACTAATATAGTACGACCTTGATAAGCCTTCCTAAAATGAGCTATGGCGAGGAAATAGAAATATGGCCTCATAAGTAGGGTTAAATGTGAAATGCCTACTAGTTAAGTTGATGAGTTGAGCATTAAGGGCTTAAGGAGTTGGAAGCTAAAGCTTACCTTTCATTACTAAGATCTCAGCTTACCGTTAAGGAGTTAGTTAAAAACGCGAAATCGAATTACCTAAGCGTATACTACATTTAAATTCCTCTAACTTTTATGAGGTTTTAAATAAATACCCTTTAGTAGTCGTAGATTTCTGGGCCGAATGGTGCATGCCGTGTAGGGCTTTAGAACCTATCTTAGAGAGTATATTTAAGAAGTACGCGGGTAAAGCTATCTTCGCTAAACTCAATGTAGATGATGAACCGGAGATAGCTTCGCGTGGAGGTATAACTAATATACCAACTATCATCGTGTACGGTAACGGTAAGGAGGTAGAGAGGTTCGTAGGTTTCAGCCCTTTCACCATATATGGACTTGAAGAAGCCTTAAGGAGGTTAAGCAGGTGGTAACCTAGGGGATGGTAATACTAGTCCCCGCTCTAAAGCGTAGCTATATACTGAATATATTTTGACGCTTACGCTACCTACGTCCACCAATAGCCTTCCTACGTAAAGTTCCGCGGTTAAGTTCCAAGTACCTTCCTTAAGCGGGTGTATTAAAGCTACTACCGTAGTCCAACCTCCAGGTTCCAACCTAATAACCTTCTGGGGCTGGAATAACACTTGTAATCCCTTACTTACTTTAATTAAAGCGGTAACGTTCCATACAGGGCCCGGTCCAGTATTATTTATTATTATCGTTACAGGTACGTCGTAAGTAATCAATACCTCCGGCGGTACTTTAATTTCCGATATTATTACTCCGCTACCTTTACCCCGTTGACCCTTTAAGTAAATAGGCGGTTTTATCAAAGAGGGCCTATTATTTGAGGCTAAACAAGGTATTAAGGAATTAGCCTCTATTAACGTCATTATTAGTGCTAGTGCAAGGAGGTAAATTAGATTACGATACATGATAGTAAGTTACCATTTAAGGATTAATAAAGTATTCCGCGAAACTCAAAGTTCGAGTAACTCATACTTTAAGGAGGGCAACTCCACTAGCGCGTAATAGCCCATGAAGAGAGGTCCTGGGTTTATAATTAGGGTTTCACCTAACTTGTCCACGCCTCTAGCTTCATGTACGTGTCCTGCTAGGAGCAATATTACCTCGCAATCCTCTACTATCTTCCTAACGTACTTCGAGCCTATATGTACACCGCTTAACGCTATATCTACCTTAGTACCGTAAGGGGGATGATGGGATACCAATATTATGGGTCCCTCCGAACTCCTAGCTAACTCATAAGCTTTAACCGACGAGCTCGCATGCTTTAACCCGCTTACCCCTATAAAGCGATAACCCCCTTCCTCTACAACCCTATTCTCTATCGATATACCCTTCTGGGATGCTACTTTACTTACTTCCGGCCAATCCATATTACCTGTTACTGTAAAACTCTTTAAACCGCATCGTGAAAGCATCTCTACGCCTTCAAGACTCTCCAGGTCCCCACAACATATTACTAAGTTACACCTAGCCTCCTTAGCTACGTTAAGTACTCTACTTAAGTTATTTAGGTCAGAATGTATATCGGAGATTACTAGGAGCTTCAGCATATCCTACCTCACCTTCTTCAAAATCCTTAGGTGTTAAAGGGAAAGCTTTACTTATACGTTACTTCTTATAATCGGACGTGCAAAGAGCTAAAAAGTATCCCATGGTAGCGGTGGACCTAGTAATTTTAACTAAAGGGGGGATAGTATTAATTAAGAGGTTAAACCCTCCTTTCCAGGGTTATTGGGCGCTACCGGGGGGTTTCGTAGAGTACGGTGAAAAAGTTGAAGATGCCGCCAGGAGGGAAGCTATGGAGGAAACGGGTTTAGAGGTATCCCTAATTAAGTTAATAGGCGTGTACTCGGATCCCGATAGGGATCCTAGAGGACATGTAATTTCTATAGCTTTCCTAGCTAAGGCTATAGGGGGTAGATTAAAGGCTTCTACGGACGCTAAGGAAGTAAAGGTATTTAAGAAACCGCCTTCCAACTTAGCTTTCGACCATTCTAAAATACTGAAGGACGCTTTAAGAATGCTCGAAAAGGGGGGGATCGACCTTAGCGGTTAATATCCTAAACCCGTTCTTAATTAAAGCTATTAGTGTCCTATCGCATCCATCGCTACGCTTACCGGTTACCAATACGTAGTTCCTGTGTTTAACTAACCCTTTAACCCCCCTTACGCTATCGAAGGCCCAGAATAACTCTACTTTCCTCTTAAGTAACGCCTTAAAGATGTTACAAGGTATACCCCTATTCTCCCTACAACGTTTACATTTAAATAGTCTTACGATTAAAGGTTCGCCTACGCTCCCGTCCGCAGGGCATGGATATAGATAGGTTAGTAGATCCCGGGGGATGGAGAAGGCTACCTTATGTCTACCCGTTAATACCTTAAAGGCTTCCTTCCTTATAGTGTCCTCTATTAACTCCTTTAACGTTAAGGAATTACGTATAGTAGTTAAAGGCAATTTCAACCTAACTTTTAAACGCTTATTACTTAAGGTACCCCCTCCAGAAGGGTATATCTCCTCTATCTCGAGTTCTACTTCCCCCCTTAAGGAGCTTATACCCTCCTCTACGCTCAATTCATCGCTCATCATGCACTCCTTACATATATTCCAACTAGGCGGTATGAGTACTCTCCTATTACACCTGCTGCACTTCTTATATACTCCGTTGATATAGAAGTGCTCTACCTTTACCTCGCCCTCCCTAATGGTTATTAAAGAGTAATTACCTATACATAGCGAATTCCTTATAAACCTGTCTAGCCTAGCTACATTAACGTATGTAGTACCGTTAAGTTTCAAAGATACACCTCCGCTCTTATGGGAATGGCCGAAGATATGAAGTAATGGCCTATATCTTTCTATTAAATCATTAATATTAATTAAGCCGGTATGGGTCCCCCTATGATAGGGTTCGTACTTAAATCCCCTATCTAGAATTCCGTAAGGGGGGTAATGCGTTAATAGTAATACGCTTCCCTTAACGCTATATGGATCGAACTTCTCCCCATGTCCTACCAGTAAGTACTCACCTAGTTTTATAGGCCCTTCCTCATCTAAGTTATGAGTTCGGGGAGGTGCGCACTCTAGTCCTATGTCCCAATTTCCCTTAACGAAGTATATTTCTAATTTTAAATTTCCGAGTATGGAGAGGACTTTAGAACCCCTTTCAGGCTTTTCGGGACAACCTATATCGCCGGCTATTAATAGGTAATCCGCCCTTATCCCCCTTTTCCTTACATCTCTTACAAAGGCCTTAGCTGCCCCCTCCTTACCGTGAATATCCGATATGGCTAATACCTTTAACTCCTTCAATACTCCTCCCTACCTAGCCTATTTAGCCCCGATATTTTTAAGGATTCATACTCTTAATAACTATCTTTCGGGAGTGAAGTACTATATGAGGGTTAGCGTAGTAATACCGGTTGCCGAATTAAAGGAGGGAATAGGGGAATTGCTGAAGTCCTTGGAGGGTTCGGAAGATCTCGACTACGAAGTAATACTTGTTACTCCTCGCCTGCCTACCGCTTTAAATTTAAGGAATGTTAAGATAGTTAGGGACGAAGGTAAGGGACCTGGAGCCGCTAGAAATAGAGGAGTAGAGGTAGCTAAGGGGGATATTATAGCTTTTACGGATAGCGACTGTATAGTAAGTAAAGGATGGCTAAAATTATTAATTGAAGAATTCGACTCCGAGGAGGTAGGCATAGTAGCGGGTCCGACTTTAGCTAGGGATCTCCGTTCCTTCCTAAGTAAGTATTTGGAACTATCCGTAATAACCCCCTTCCCTAAATACGATAGGAAGATAATTATGGAGGGGGACTTTAAGCCCCTTACCTTCATCACTACTAGTAATTTAGCCATTAGGAAGGAGGTGTTTAAACTAGTAGGCGGGTTCGATGAATCATATAGACATTACGGTAGCGAGGATATGGATTTAGCCTACAGGGTCCTGAAAGCGGGTTATAAGATCGCATACAGTCCTAGGCCTTTAGTATATCATTCCCATAGGCATAAATTAAGCGCTATATTAAAGAGGTACTACGAATATGGCGTAGGCTTCGCTAAATTCTTCCTTAAGCACCCAGGAAGCGTCTTCTCTAAATTAGCAATGGGCGGTATGATCTCGTTAATAGTTCTCTTACTGCTCTCGTCCTTCCTCCTCTTTACGCCTTGGAAGCTATTAGGGGCGGCGTTGACGTTACTACCATACTTAGGTATTAGTTCTTTTCACTTACTTAGGGGGGAATCGAGAAAGCTGGCTTTGGTTTACGCCCTACTCGATCTATTGTTAATATGGGTCTCTATCATAGGTACTTTAAGGGGCATATTAAGCTATTTAAAGGCTAAATTAACCTGAAATTTCCTCTAAGGTCTTGCCTTTGGTCTCAATGCCCAATATTAAGGTATCTAAAGCTCCTACGAGGAAGGAGGCCGAAGTAACGGTTAACGCTACGAAAAGCCCGTAGCGATCCAATAGGAATCCTATTATCGTAGGCCCTATTAAACCTGCTAACCTACCGAATCCGGAGGCAGCCCCATAACCAGTCCCCCTTATCCTAGTCGGGTAAACTTCGGCCGTATAAGTCATAACGACGCCCCAAGCACCTAAGCAGAAGAAGCTAATGACCGCTATCCAAGCTATTAACTCCAAGCTGGTCTTGGAGTATGCGAAACCGAATATCGAAGCGGCGGTTAACACTAAGAAGGTAGTAAGGGTAGGCCTCCTACCTATTTTATCGACTAGCCAAGCGGAAAGGAAGTAGCCAGGTATTTGAGCGAAGGAAGTAATTAAAGCGTAAAACATGGCCTTAGGTACAGGATACCCCAGCCCGGCTACGAACTTTATTATCCAAAGGAAGAAGGAGTAGTAACCGTAAACCATGCAGAACCAGAGGATCCAAGAAAATAGAGTTCTTCTCCTATACTTACTAGACCAGAGTTCCCAAACCGTTACTTTTACCTCCGCTCCGCTTTTCGCGTAACCTAGTTGCTTAGGTAAAGTATAACCCGCCTTCTTGCTTACTTCCCTAAGGGCCTTCTCAGCCTCGCCTTTCCTCCCCTTCTCCTCCAGGAACCTCACTGATTCCGGCAGGTAAAGCTGTAAGGGTATTAACGTAAGAATAGGTATCGTTCCGAAGAGGAAGTAGAACCTCCAACCTAGCTTAGGTATTATCAAGTAACCCAATAATGAAGCCATTATCCAACCGTAAGCCCAGAAGCTATCCAATAGGACTAGGAACTTGCCTCTATGTTTCGCCGGTATGAATTCCGAAAGATATACGAAGCACAAAGGTATAGTCCCCCCCATACCTATACCGGTAACTATCCTTAAGATCGTCATGGAGATCCAATTCCATGAAAGCGCCGAAAGGCCCGTAAAGATAGCGTACATAGTTACAGTTAATTGTAACGCCCGCTTCCTACCCAATACATCAGCCAAGAACCCCCATAAGGAAGCGCCTATCATCATACCTATGAATATCGATCCCGCTACGAAACCAGCTAAAGCCCCTGGTAGGTGAAAGGCCTTACTTAAGTAAGGTAAGGCTAAGGAAATAAGTAATAAATCCATAGCTACGAAGAGGTAAGGCATACCTACGGTCATTAGGAGTAAGTAATGGAACTTAGAGAGGGGTATCCTCTCTAAGTATTCTGCTAGGCTTGTTATTTTTCATCACCTCTTTAAGAAATGATAAAAGTATTAACAGTTAAAACATTTACGCACGTGCAATTTATAACGTTTAGCCAAATTATTATGGTGGATGATGAACCTGCAACGAGCGGATATGTGAAGAGTACCAAACCAGCTGAACTATGAACTTGAGGACGTAACCGAATTCCCCGCCGTTCGCTCCTATGGAGGTATTAAGCAGGAAAGGGGGTAAGAATAAGCTTTACTTAACCTTAAGGGTTAATATTTAAGGATAAGTAAAGTTAGATATCTTAACGGGCGGAAGGCATTGGAAAAGGGGATCAGTTATTACGGTTGTAAGTACGTAAGGCACGTAGTTGAAGACTTAAAGGAAATAAGGGAGGTAAGTTGTAATTCGGTGCTTCTAGCGGTTTCGGAATTCGATTGTATGTTTTGGTATAATTCATTAATGAGGATAATAAAGGAAGCTAAGGACCTAGGCCTAAAGGTATATTGGGACTTCTGGGGTTGGGGTAAGGTCTTCGGAGGGGAACCTCCCAGCGTGTTCTTACAGGAACGTTGCGAATGTAGGCAGGTAGAGAGGTTAACGGGTAAACCCGTGCCAGCAGCTTGTTTCAATACCAAGGAATTCCGATCCTACTTCTGGAAGTGGGTAGGTAAGGTTTCCTCGGAGACCGAAGTAGATGGGATATTCCTAAATGAACCGCATTATTGGTCCGAAGGTAAAGGTTGGACTTGTGCCTGCCCCATCTGTACTGAGGATTTTAGAAGTAAGTACGGTACGGAAATGCCTAGGGAGTTAACTCGCGAGGTAATGGAGTTCAGGGAGGAGAGGATGGTAGACTTCATAAGTAATACCGCTAGGTTAGTTAAGGAACTAGATCCTAAAAAGGAGGTAATAGTTTGCTTCCTACCTAAGGAGGATCCTTTGATAGGCCTAACTAAATGGGAAGCGGTAGCTAAGATAAGGGAGGTGGACTGCCTAGCTACCGATCCTTATTGGTTACTTCACGGCAATAGCTTAACTAACGTAAGGGAGGTAGCGAAACGCTTAACCGATGTAGCTAGGAGTTACGGTAAGAAATCCCAGCTATGGCTCCAAGCCTTTAAAGTACCTAAGGGTAAGGAGGGGGAATTGGTGGAAGCGGCCAAGATTATGGTAGCTAGCGGGGTCGATTCTATATTCGCTTGGTGTTACAAGGGCGGCGAAGGTAGCGCTATAGCTAGCGAGAGGCCTTATGAAGTATGGAGGGTACTAAGGGAGATATTTACCTCTATAAATTAAAGGACCTCCTTAAGGAATTCCTCTAGCTTAAGCCCCTCATGAAGTAACCTATAGGTATTGTAAAGTACCGGTACCCTAGAAGGTTTCAACCCTCTATCCCTTATTATAATTTCGTAACCTACTTTAGCCGTAACGTAACCTTCCACTACGCCGAACCCCTTCCTAGCCATTTCGTTTAAAGCCCCCTCTACAGGCAATCCCCTACCTATTAGCCTACCTAGCATGCCGTTCCTCCCTCCCCTAATGGTTACTAATAAGTCGCCTATCCCCGAGAGACCGTAAGCTGTTTCAGCCTCCCCTCCCCAGTTCTTAACTATTTCGGCCATTTCACCTATCGACTTAGAGAACAAGGTAGCCTTAGCGTTCTCCATAGTTATACCTCCTTTAGCTTCCGCCAACCCGTCTACTACGCCTATGGCTATAGCGTATACGTTCTTAAGAGCGGCGCAAAGTTCCGCTCCTATTACATCCGTAGATATACCTATCCTGTAATATTCTGTTTCGAAAGCCTTCTTTAGCTCTAGGGCTACCTCCCTATCCTCACAATTAAAAATTACATTGGTATACGATCTACTCGCTAATTCCTTAGCTATAGAGGGGCCAGATATGTAAACGAATCCCACCTCCTCTCCCAATAAGGACTTAACTGCTTGGGCTACGGTTAAGATCCTTCCGTTAACCTTTACGAAGCCTTTAGTTACCGCTAAGATCCTCTGTTTACACTCTACTAAACCGCTAATCCTGTTAAGGACGTTTAAGAGGCCTTCGCTACTTACAGCTACTACCACTACATCAGCTCCTTTTAACGCGTCTTCTAATTCCTCAGGTTCGTACAAGGCTACCTCGGAGGGTATCGTAACGTTAATCCTAGGGTGGACCTTACCCTCCCTTAGCATATTTAAGACATTCCTATCGTACTCCGTAGCCCAGAGTCTGACTTCGTTACCCCTATCGGTTAAAGGTATGGTTAAAGCGCTACCCATAGCACCCGCTCCCAGTATCGTTACTCTCAAACCGCTCACCTAATTTTTAAGCAAGATCCCCCTCCTTAATAACCCTTAAATATTCGTAATATTTTTCTCCGTAGTAATTCCTCATATCCTTATCATCTCCCGGTTCGAATACCTTTTCTACTTCATTTACAACATTTCTAAATTTGGTAGCCTCGGAGCCTAGCGAAAGTAGATATGCTCCGAGCGCTGTAGAGTTAAGGTATTTCATTTTCAGTATCCTACGTTCAGTAACGTCACTTATTATCTTAAGGATGTAATCGTTTGCTGCTAAGCCACCGGTAACTTTTAACTCCTCGACTTCGTATCCTAGCCTTTCGAAGGATTCTATTATTTGCTTAAGCTCGAAAGATAAACCCTCAAGTAAGGCCTTCATAAGTTCCAATTTACTACTCCATAATGTGATACCCTTAACTAAGCTTTTACAAGCAGGATTCCAAGTAGGCGAACCACGTCCGCTGAAGAATGGTAATACTAGCACCTCGGTTTTCGTACGTGGGGCGTCCTTTAGTACGTCATATCCTCTATTAAGTAACTTTAAGAATTTATCTAAAGCCAACCCGAAGTTTATTATAACGCCCTCCATTATGTAAATATTGTTATCGGTATGAACTCCATAGATAAAGCTCTTATCCATCATTTTTAAATCGTTTACACTCTTAAGTAGGAAACCCCCCGAACCTAAATTACATATCAATCCACGTCCATTGTTTAATGCATAGAGCGCTAATTGTTGATCCCCTCCTCCTATCATTACCTCTATTCTCTTCTTATTAATCCTAAGTAGTCTACGTACTTTCTGATTCAGCTCACCAATTATGGCCCCTGTAGGTACGACCTCCGGTAACTTATCTTCATCGATATCTAACGCACTTAATATCTCTCCATCCCACTTCCTCCTGCGTATATTGTAAAGTAACGTTCTATTAGCTATAGTGGGGTCTGTAAGGAATCTTTCATTGTCGGTTAATCTGTAAATTATATAATCTAAGAGAAGGAGAAATTTTCTTATATTTTCAAAGAGATCCTTTCTTCTCCCTTTA
>NJEH01000022.1 GCA_002254595.1 Thermofilum sp. ex4484_15 | reverse complement strand
CAGGCCGACGTCCTAGTCCAGGCTAGACTACGGCCGCACCGAAAACTCCATTACTCTATCAACTATATATCTTTTATTAAACCTATTCAAATTTATAACTTTCCCTAAAGGCTCCTATGAAGTCTAACAATAGATATCTTATTTTCTCATCTTCTTCCTCTTTCGCTATCTTCTCCGCATCCTTTAAAGTACTGAACGAAATGATACTAGCCTCCTTAAAACCTCCCTTATTATAGATTAAACCCTGTAAGTAAGCGGATAGGTTATCAGCTATTTTCACTATCTTCGATTCTAAATCCCCTCCCCTTTTAACCATATTGGCTAAGGAGGGGAAGTTCTCCTCTAATAGAGCCGTAACGTTCTCCCTTACGTATTTCTTAGCTACTCTAGGTATATCACCAGTTATAGCCTCTGAAATGTCATGAAAGAGCGATAGCGTCAGTACTTTAGCAATATCAACTTTCACGCCATTATCCATTAAGTACCTAGAGAGGAAATAAGCTATTATGCTAGTCTCATAGGTATGTTCAGCTACACTTTCGCAAATAGCTAAAGGTACCCCGCACTGGAGCCAACCGGTCCTAGGGATGTTCTTTAACCACGATAGCTTACGTATTTCCCTTACGATAAATCCTAAATCCCCCATGGACGTTACCCTTCCACTTCAAGTAAGTAGAACAAATAAAAGCTTAACCCACTAACTTAATAGGGGATATCATGTGGAAGCCGTAGTAATAGGAGGGCCTGCCTCTAACGGAATAGATAACGAGATAGCAAAGAAACTTAATTTGAAAAGAGAGAAATTAGAACATAAAATATTTCCGGATGGGGAGTCCTATATAAGATACCCGATAGAATTAGAAGGTAAGCAGGTGATAATAGTTCAATCCCTTTACCCTCCTCAGGATAAACATTTAGTGGAATTGCTACTAGCCCTAGATGCGGCTAAGGACTTGGGAGCAGCTAAGGTAATAGCCGTAGTACCTTACTTAGCTTACTCTAGGCAAGATAGGAGATTTAGAGGGGGCGAAGCAGTTAGCATTAAGACAGTACTTAAGGCCTTGAGGAGTGCTGGCGCTGACGCTTTAATAACGGTAGACGTACACAAGGAGGAGAGCTTAAATTACTTTGAGGGAAGCTCAATTAATGTACTACCTTTAAGGGAGTTAGTAGCTTACTTCGAGGATAAGTTAAGCGAACCATTAGTAATAGCGCCGGACAAAGGTGCGGTAAGGAGAGCTAGGGAAGCCGCTAATATCCTTAATTGCCCTTATGACTACTTAGAGAAATCCAGGAACAGAATTACCGGTGAGGTATCCCTTTCCCTTAAGGGAGTAGACGTAAGGAATAGGGACGTATTAATAGTAGATGATATAATAAGTACCGGGGGTACCATGGCTTTAGCCTCCCGCAGGCTTAGAGAATTAGGAGCTAGGAGGGTATTCGCCGCTTGTACTCACGCCCTATTAAGGAGGGGAGCTTTAAAGAAGTTGGTAAATGCAGGCGTTCACGAAGTGGTAGCTACTAATACCGTACCTTCAGAGATAAGTAAGGTAAGCGTAGCCTCGGCTATAGCTGAAGCCTTAAGGAAGTTAATTAGCGTTTAAGTACGGAGAGGAAGTACTCCGCCAGCAATTTAGCTATGTTTAAGCCGCTTACCCTACTTAGCTCCTCAAAGTCCGGGCTACCGTTTACCTCTAGGACGTAGAAGCCCTCCTTCCCCTCCGCTATATCCACGCCGGCGTAGTCAAGTTCCAGTACCTCCAAACATTTTAAGGCCATTTCCTTTACTTCCTCCGGGGGGTTTAGAGGAGCCCCTATACCTCCCTGGGCTACATTAGTCTTCCAACTACCTCTAGAGTACCTATACATACAAGCTACTACCTCCCCACCTATTACAAAAGCTCTTATGTCCCTTTTAGGTTTCTCTACGTACTCCTGAAGTAAAGGAGGCTGGTTAAATGAACTAAGCGTCTTAACTATTTGGAAAGCTACATCCGCGTCATTAGTTCTTACCGAACCAAGCCCCCTCGAACCCATAACCGGTTTAAGTACTACGTCGCCTAAGGCCTTAGCCCCTAAGTACATCCTCTTAAGGCTCTCGGTAGCTAAAGTCGTAGGTACTCTGAGTCCTGCCCTATATAAGGCTATTAACGTTTCTAGTTTATTTCTAGTTCTAAGTAAGGAACTTACTTTATTTACAAATCTGACCCCCTCACTTTCTAAGTACTTTAAAATACCTATCCTTATGAAGAACTGCTCTAGGGTAAGCGAGAACCCTATACCCCTTAGTAAGGCTCCCCTTAATTCGAGTTTCTTACCGCCTACGCTAACATAACTACCGTAAGGGCTTAGGTATAGGGAAATAGCTTGGATAGGTAAGTACCTTACTTTAACTCCCATCTTCTTAAACTCGGCTAATATAATCCTTGTAGGTTTAGGAGGTATAGGTGATGCATGGATTATAGCTAATCCCCCAACTTGCATACTCAAGGGTTTACACCAGTTGTGGTTTAGGGAAGCTATTATTAAACCTTAACCACAACTTAAACTACGTCTTAGGGGGTGAAAGTGGTATCGATATTTAAAAAGGGAATAAGGTGTTTAGGAATAGCAGAGAGCTTTTCGCAGAAGCTTTGGAATAGGTCGATATTAGCGGGAGTAGTTATGAGGAGCGACTTAATAATAGACGGGGCGGCTTTCACTACCATAGAAGTAGGGGGCCTAGATTCTACCGAAGGAATAATAAGGTTATTTAAGAAATTAAAGAGAAAGGACATCAATTTCCTACTCATAAACGGTACTATAATAGCTTTATATAATGTCATAGATCTCAACGCTATTTACGAGGAATTAAGGATACCATTAGTAAGCGTTACCTATGAGGAATCGAGGGGCATAGAGGATAACTTAAGGAAATTACCGCTAGCTGAAAGGAGGTTGGAAATATATAAGCGGAATGGAGGAAGGGAGGAAGTAGTACTTAAGACCGGTTATAAGATATTCGTAAGGAGGATAGGACTAAATTTAATGGAGGTTAGGTTACTTCTAAATAAATTCGTAAGGGAGGGAGCTATACCGGAACCTTTAAGGGTAGCTAAGCTAATAGCTAGGGCGGCCTTGACGGGGTTAGCGGGGGCGTTAAATGAGTAAGAGTTACGCGTACTTATTGGCATTAACTTTCATATTCAACTTAAGTAGGAGCATTTGGATTAACTTATTTCCCCTTTACTTAGATAGGATAGGTTTAAATATTATAACGATAAGCGTCCTTTCCTCGTTAACGCTGACCTTGCCTTTACTATTCTCAGGCGTTACTGGCTATTTAGCGGATAAATGGGGAGCTAGAAATAGCTTACTAATCGCTGTAGTCGTTAATTCCCTTTCACTAATTATCTTAGCGCGTTTCAGCTCCTTAACGGTTATCGTTACCGCTTTAGTAAGCTTAAGCGTAGCAATAAGCCTTTACTCCCAGATAGCTATCTCAATAGTAGCTAAGCTTAATCCCGGTAGGAGGGGCGAAGCTTACGGACTTTACTACTTTAGTAACCAATCATCAGTTATGTTAGGTTCCTTCGCTTCAGGAGCGATTATAGCCCTCTTGACGTACTCACAACTTTACTTAATAGCCTCTATAGTGGCGATTGCCGGGTTACCCTTAGCTTTAAGGTTAGGAGTTAAGGAGGGGGTAAGGAGAGAGCCTACCCCTTCCCTTATAGTTAAAATATTTAACTCGGAGGAACTAAGGAGGTTAATGTATACGGTAGCCTTACATGACTTCTCTGCTTTCATACCAGGACCTTTCCTTCCCCTCTTCGCTAAATACGTAATAGGATTAAACGATTCGCAAGTAGGCTTCCTTTACGGGGTTAGAGGGTTGGGTACGATATTCTTTCAACTGATAGGGGGAAAGATAGCTGATAAGTTAGGTCCCACTAGAGCGTTAGCTTCCCATATAGTTTGCGTAAGTCTCTCCTACTTCCTATACTCACTCTCGAGGGATTATATAAGCGCCCTTTCAGTAATGCTCTTTCAAGGGATAATAGTTACCTTAGATATGCCGGCGAGGCGTTCTATAATAGCAGAATACGCCCCCGAAAGTTACGTTAGTAGCGCTTCCGGTTTAACCGATATGATCACCGGGCTAGCTACTATACCTTCGCCCGTTGTAGGGGGATTATTATGGGCCGTAAATCCCCCTTTAGTATTCATAACGGCTTCATTACTTAACGGGGTTAGCTTATTGCCCCTGAAAGGGCTTAAGGTTAAGTAAGAACTCCTTAACGGCTAAGGTAATATTACGGTATAATCGCCTGGTATTCCCTTAGCCATTTTAATGACCATGCCTTTCTCCAGGATGCTGCCTAAGTATACGGGTATGCCGCTCGACGCTACCTTTAATGCCTCCTTAAGTTTAGCTCTCATCCCCCCAGTTACGTCATATATCCCTTCGCTAACCCTTAGATCGATAAGGTTAAGTTCCTTAACATTTACCCTCCTAAGCAATTTAGCTTCGGGATGCGACCTAGGATCTCTATCGAAGAGCCCCTTAACGTCCATACCGAATATTAGTTTATCGGCCTTTAAGCTTATCGCTAGAAAACTAGCTAGTTGATCACCTGAAATTACACTAAAGCCCCATTTCACATCCATAGTTACGTCCCCGTGAAGGAGGGGGATTAAGCCCAATCCTAAAGCTAACTTAACGGGCCTAACGTAGAAATCTGTTAATTCCCCCTTACATGCTACAACCATACAGGAGGGGTGCATAGGTACTACCGGTAACCCGGCATCGTAAAACGAGCTGGCTAATATGTGATTTATATCCCTCATAGCTAATTCCGTCTCCGAAAAGCCCCTTAATTGCCCTACGTGGAAGAAGCCTTTATGTAACGAATACTTACTCGCAATGGGGTGACCGTAGGATCCCCCTCCGTGGACTACTATGAACTTAAAACCCTCTTGGTAAAGCTTAACTAGGTCCTCGGCTACCTTCTTAATAATCGGTAACCTAGGGGTTAACGGTTTCCCCTTCACTGTTATAGCTGAACCACCTAATTTAATTACTAAGAAGCGAGATGACAAGGTTAGTGACGCCTCTTCAAAGTGAAATCGGCTAAGGTAATTAAATCCTCTTTGGCCTTACTAGGGGGTAAAGTCCTTAAGGATTCCTTAGCCTTTGCTACGAAACGTTCTCCATACTTATAAGCCTCCTCCCTTACGCCTAAATCCTCTAGCATCGATATAGCCTTCCTTACCTCCTCATCCCTTATTTCCTCCTTGGATAAAATGCTTAATAAGGCCTCCTTTTCCCTCGTCCCCTTGGTTAAACCTAGTAGGATTACTATATTACCTAATTTATGTTCGATTATATCCTTACCTACCTTCTTACCAAATTCCCTTTCCTCGCCGAAGATATCCAGTATGTCATCGACTATTTGAAACGCTATGCCTAAATTCTTACCGTAATTAGCTAAACCCCTAACCCATCTGATAGGAGCATCCGCTATTAAAGCCCCGGCTTCGCAAGCTACTTCTATTAGAGTAGCCGTCTTGTACTCTATCATCTTAAAATAATCGTCCAAGGTTACTTCTCTATATCTCTTTTTAACTATATATTCGTCTTCCCTACCGGCTCTCTCGAATAATATGTCTAATCTTTCCCCCTCCACTAACTTCTTTATAGCCTTAGAGAAAAGCTTCTGAATTTCTAAGGGTTTCTTACATTCGCTTAAAGCATCGTTAATCGCTTCCCTATAGTGTACTGCAGCTAATATAGCCATAGCCTCCCCGAAAGCCTTATAGGTGGTAGGTAACCCCCTCCTAATTTCCCCCCTATCTATTATATCGTCAAATATTAAGGAATAATTATGGATTAGCTCCACTGCAGCCGCTACAGGTAAGGCCTCTTCCACTTTACCTCCACAAGCTTCGCAACTCAATATCGTTAATGCAGGCCTAAGCCTCTTACCCCCGCTCCTTACCTGATGGAGGATTACTTCCTTAAATTCCTCAGAAGCTCCTTCACATAAGTACTTCTCTAATAGGGGCTCTATTAGGGAGGCCGCTTCCTTAAGCCTGCTTAATGCGTTCATCCTTCTTACCCTTAAAAACTATTCTAAAAAACTTAGTAGTAATTTTCTAGGTTAACTACTCCACCTTAGTTACCTTTATAGCTTGGGTAGGGCAGCTATCTACTACTTGGTTTAAGGTATCCGCGTACTTCTCCTCTCCTACTTCCCCTACGCTCTTACTTTCATCGTCGCTAACCCTATACTTCTCAACTATCCTACTTTTACCGTCGTCCCCTAACTCGAAGACATCGGGCAATAGGGATGAGCAAACACCGCAACCTATACAGCTCTCCTTATCTACTTCAACCCTATACTTGACCACTTATGACCCCCCCTAAGCTAAGACGGGGCTATATATTTAAATTTTTCATAGGTATCATTTAACCCTACTACCAGGAGGTACTTCCTTATCCACCGTTAACAACACCGGTACTCCGCTAGCGTCGGCAGCTAATATCATACCCTTAGATTCCAACCCCATAATCCTCTTAGGCTTTAAATTAGCTAGGACTACTACATACTTACCTATTAGATCCTTAGGTTCGTAGTACTCAGCTACGCCCGCGATTAATTGTCTTTCCTCGTTACCTATATCTACTATTAATCTCAATAACTTCCTAGACCCCGTTACCTTCTCAGCACTTAGTACCTTACCTACTCTTATATCCAGCTTCTCGAAGTAGGATATATCTATTAATGGCGTCCCCATTTTCTAACCTCCCTTACCTTATCCATAAATTCCCTAACCCTTTTAACGTCTACTTCCCTACTTACATCCCCCCCTTTCTTAAACCAGGTACCCACGATAGCTCCGTCAGCGTACTTCAAGTACTCCTTTACGTTATCGGGCCTTAGACCGCTACCTACGAAGATAGGGGTACCGGAAGTTACCTCTTTAGCCTTCTTTACTTCCATTAAGTTAGGTTCTATCCCAGTCCTTTCCCCGGTAATTATTATGGCGTCTGCCCTCCCCCTAATTACGGCATTGAAGATAGCTTCTTCTAACCTTAAGGGTACTAAGGGGTAAGCGTGCTTACAAAGTATGTCGGCCAATACCTTTACCTCGCATGAAAGGTACTTACGGTACCTAAGGGCTTCAGCTGCGCAGGGCTCTACTATCCCCTGCTCGGTTACTAATACGTCCGTATAGGCGTTAATCCTAACGTAACTAGCGCCAGTAGCGTAAGCGATAGCTATGGCTGCTATGCCGTCATTCCTTAAAACGTTAACTCCTACCGGTAACCTAACCTCCTTAACTATATCCCTAACTATCGCGGACATAGTAGCGATGACTTCAGGACCTACTCTACTTTTGAGGAAGGGGTAATCGTTGAAGTTCTCTACTATGAGCCCATCTACCCCCCCTTCGTAAAGCGCTTTAGCATCCCTTAATGCCGCTTCATATACCTCCTCGAGGGAGCCGGAGAAGAACGGAGAACCCGGTAGGGGCTTTAAATGTACTACCCCTATTACTGGCTTCGTTACTTCGAATAACTCCTCTACCCATTCTACCAATGGCAGACACCATTAGATTATAAATACCTTCAAAATAATAATACCGACGTCCTTAAGTGAGGAACTTCGAGAATACGATAACATTTTTATGATCCCTTTAGTTAAAGTAAAGGGTAATACTTATGGTTAAGAGGATAGCAGTACTGGATGTAGATAAATGTACGGGATGCCAATCCTGCGTCTTCGCTTGTACTAGGAGGTATGGAGAAGCCGGCGTAGGTAAGTCCGCTATATTCGTTAGATCCTTAGGGGGGGTGGAGAGGGGGTTTATCGTAATAGTATGTAGGGCGTGTAAGGACCCCCCGTGCGCTAAAGTATGCCCCACAGGGGCGTTAAAACCTAGGAGGGGAGGGGGAGTAATTTTAAACTCGGAGAAATGCATAGGTTGCGGTATGTGCGTAGAGGCCTGCCCCTTAGGGGCGATATTCTGGGACGAGGAAAACAATAAGCCCGTAGTATGTACCCACTGCGGTTACTGCGTTAATTACTGCCCCCACGAAGTATTAGGATTAGAGGAGGTAAGTACGGGATGATCAGCGGAGATCCGCTATCTAGAGTACTATATATCGATTTAAGTAGGAGGAAGTACTGGGTAGAGGATAGGAGGGATCTATTTGAGAAGTACTTAGGCGGTACCGGAGTAGCTATAGAATTGCTTAAGGAGGAATGCCCTAAAGGAGCTGATCCCCTGGGTCCGGAGAACCCCATAATATTCGCCATAGGTCCCTTAAACGGAGTTTTCCCGCTGGCCTCTAAAACCGTTGCTATGTTTAAATCCCCCCATACCGGTAACTTAGGGGAGAGCCATGCGGGAGGTAGGAGCGCGATAGCTATAAGGATGGCAGGTTATGGAGCAATAGTAATTAAGGGAGCGAGCGATATACCCGTTTACTTAAGCATTTATAATGATAAAGTATATTTTAGGGATGCTTCTGCTTTATGGGGGATTAGGAGTAGCCATACCGTAGGTAGGATAATAAGGGAGAGGGAGGGCGAAGCGGGATATAGGACCATAATGAGGATAGGGAGAGCGGGGGAGAAATTAGTTACCTTCGCTAATGTAGTTACCGAGACTTATAGGCATTTCGGTAGGTTAGGTTTAGGAGCGGTATTCGGTAGTAAGAAACTTAAAGCGATAGTAATTTCAGGGAAGAGGACGTTGAAGGTATCTAATGCTAAAGCTTACAGGGAGATATATGATGAAATTTACAAAATGGCGGTTAAGACCCCTGCTATGAGGAAGTACCATGATTTAGGTACCCCGGCTAATGTAGTACCGTTAAATAACCTAGGAGCATTACCTACTAAGAATTTAACGCAAGCCAGGTTCGAGCGTTATGAAAATATTTCTGGGGAGAAATTAGCGGAGAGGTTCTTAGGTAGGAGGCTAGCTTGCGCCCATTGCCCAGTAGGATGCATACACTTAGCTGCCTTAAGGGAACCGTACGAGAAGGAACCTTACTTCTATAAAACCACTATGATTTCCTACGATTATGAACCTATTTACTCACTAGGTTCGATGCTAGGTATAGGGAATCCTGAAGGTATGCTAAAATTGATGGACGTAGTAGAGATTTACGGATTAGACGCTATGAGTACGGGAGTTATACTCGCTTGGACTACCGAAGCTTATTTAAAGGGGTACATTAGCGAGAAGGAAACTATGGGCCTTAAGTTCAGGTGGGGTGATTGCGAAACTTACCTAAAGGCGGTAAGATTAATCGTAGAGCAACCTAATGACTTCTACGGAGCTTTAGCTAAAGGGGTAGAATACGCTTCATCTATTTACGGGGGTAGGGAGTTCGCCTTAGCTTACGGCGGTAATGAAATGCCCGGTTACCATACCGGTCCGGCCGCCCATGCCGGTTTCCTAACAGGATCTAGGCATAGCCATTTAGATAGCGCAGGTTATAGCCTAGATGAACAAGCTTACGTTAAGAAGGAGGAATTAACCCCGGAGAAAGTAGCCGATTACCGAAATACCTACTCCACACGGTATAATAAAGGAGGAATTCATAAGAAAAGTAGTAGAGAGATACGCCAACTTACTTAATTTAAGTAATAGTAGTTAAAATATAATTTTTAGAACAAAGTAATTTCTCACGCTTATTTATTACTTATTAATATGAACCTTTTAAAGAGCAACTACCTTCAACCGGAGGTGAGAAGGTATGCGAGGGCTGGTAGTTACCTTAAATGAAGAAGAAAAACTAAGGATAAAGGGGCCTGCTAAGCTTAAGGTAAATAGGGGATCGCTATACTTACTGGGAAGGGTTTTAAGTGAGGGGAGGGAAGCTACTGTAGCTAAGGGTAGGATCATTTGCACTAAAGCTATTAAATCCTGCGAGATTAAAGTTCTAATAGGAGAAGGTGGAGGGGTCGAAAAGCCAGGCGAAGGAGAGGAAACTATAGACGAATGGTCATCTAAACTACCTGAAGCCTTAGTCCTTAAACCGGTGGATATAGTTATCTTAGGGGATACGGATACGGGTAAGTCCACTGCCGTAGTCTTCTTAGCTAACTTAGCGTTATCTAAAGGGTTTAAAGTAGCGGTAATAGATGGGGACGTAGGTCAGAACGACCTATCCCCTCCTTCTAGCTTAGGGCTAGCCTTCGTTAAGGATTATATATCCTCCTTAAGAGAGTTAAGGGTAGAGAAGATACATTTCGTAGGTTCCATAACCCCTAGCGGTTATGAAAGCGAAGTAATATACGGGTTAATCAAGCTAAGTAGCTACGCTATCGAAAAGGGGGTACAGGCTTTAATTATAAATACTGACGGTTGGGTAAGAGGAAGCCACGCCCTTAAATTTAAGCTTAACTTAATAAGGGCCTTAAACCCCAAAGTAGTAGTAGGCCTTCAAAGAGGGAAGGAATTAGAGGGATTATTAAGGGCATTGGAAGCCTACGGTTGGCCTAAGGTGATAAGGTTAAACACCCCTCCGACTGCCCCTAAGAGGGACCATAAAGAGAGGAAAGAGCTAAGAGGATTAACATATACTAAGTACTTTACTAACTGTAGAAAGCTTATAGTAGACCTTAATAAAGTACCTATACTTAATTTCCCCATTTTCAGGGGAGAGCCTATTCAACCTGAAGAACTAGGATTGTTGAAGGATACGGTAAGAGCACATTATTGTGAGAGGATGGGAGGAATTACCTTAATAGTCGTAGATACACGTAATGGAGATCTCCTCAAAGGATGTAAGATGCCTAACCTAATAGTATTAAGGAGGGGGGATGAAAGAGGGATCATAGCTGGGCTCTTAGGTGAAGGCTTCGAAACTATCGGTTTGGGTATCATAGAGGAGGTAGATTACCAGAGGAAAGCCGTTAAGCTAATAACGCCTGTAAGAGGTGAGGTAAAGGGTATCATAATAGGGAGAGTAAAGGTTTTGTTTAAGGAGGAGGGGGGGAACGTAAGGGTAGTAGAGGATCTTCAAACACAACTCTTTACGAAGCCTTAATTCTTGTCTTTAAGGTTTATCTAAGTTCTCTCTTTGATATCGCCCATTATAGAGCTTAGTAGCCTTCCTATAAAGTTTTAGGAATACCATTTGAGCCACCCTAGAACCCTTCTTTAACTTAATACCGTAAGGATTGAAAACTACTAATAAAGCTTCCCCCTTCCCTTCGTACCCCGGATCCCATACTGCGAAATTTATGGTAGCCCCCATCCTCAGTAGGCTGGACCTAGGAAATGCTAATCCTATGCAATCCGGAGGTACTTTTACTATTTCCCTAAACCTAACTTTATAAGCTCCGGGCCTTAATTTAACTTCCTCACCTATTAGGATCTCCCGAACCTTCGGCAATTTTATTCCCTCCATGATTTCTCCTTCGCTTTCAAACGTCATGATCTCATCCACCGTTAAATCTACACCCGCAGGCTGTACTTGCGCGGAAGAAGTAAGACTTATGTAATTTACTAATTCGTCCCCAGGTACTACAGCCATATAACCCCCCTAAAGGCTTAAGGGTAAACATATATTAAAAAGTAACAGGTATGTAGTAAGGGGCTACTTGAAGAATTACGAGGTACTTTACCTTCTATACTTACTAGCTAGGAGGGGGGCCCATGGTAAGTCGATAAGGTTAAATTCTAATTCCTTAGCTGAGGATTTAAAGGCTTCCCCTAAAACCGCTTCACGTAAACTTATAGAATTGGAGGCGTTAGGATATATAGGTAGGAAGATAGATAATAAAGGACAATATGTGTGGATAACCAGTAAAGGATTAAACCTACTTAAGGCCTTCTACCAGGAATTGAGGGGCCTACTAGAAGGAGGATGGGAGGAAATAGAATTAGGAGGAAAAGTATTTAAAGGCTTAGGAGAAGGGGCTTACTATGTAAGTTTAGAACATTACAGGAAGGAGTTCTTAAGGAAATTAGGTTTCGATCCCTTCCCCGGTACCCTAAATTTACTCTTAGATAGGGAAAGCGTTAAGAAGAGAAGGGTACTGGAGCTACTACCCGGGATAGAGATAGAGGGGTTTAAGGACGGGTTAAGGGAATACTGTTCCGCTAAAGCGTTTAAAGCCTTTATAGCTAATAAGGTAAAGGGGGCCGTGCTCCTAATAGAGAGGACCCATTATGGTCCGGACGTATTAGAAATTATTTCTCCATACAATTTAAGGAAATTACTTAACCTTAAAGATGGGGATTACGTAACCGTAAGAGTGCTCTTACGGAACGATTAACGGCCTGGTTTATTTGCCCTCCTTACCCGCTTCAGTATTATCGGTTTCTCGGGTATTAACCCCTCGGGCCTATACATTAAAGTAAGTACTAATGCTAACCCTAACGCTATGTAACTTAAATTATTTATATCGAAAGGCGTAGTGAAGTACCTCTTTAGTATAACTATAGTCCTATCCAACGCTAAATAAGTTAAGGCCCCTAACGCCGCTCCAGCGTTATTACCGGCCCCTCCCAGTATTACCATAACCCATACCACGAAGGTCCTTATAGGCATGAAATCATCGGCTTGTACCGTGCCGGCGTAAAAGGCGTAGAGAGCCCCGGCTACCCCGGCTATAGCCGAACCTACCATCAGTACTTGCATCCTAACCTTAGTTACATCCTTTCCGAAGGCCTCGGCTACTACTTCGTTCTCCCTAATGGCCCTTATCATCCTACCGAAGGGGGATCTAACGAGGGCCTCTACGAAGGCCCAGGAAGAGAAGGCTATACCTAACATAACCCCTGTCCTTACTAGGTCGTGGTACAAACCGGTAAGCCAACGGAAGGGATCGGGCACGAAGACCCCTATGGTCCCACATATCAATGGATCGTAATTCCTAGCTATTATCCTTAGTAACTCTCCGGTAACTATTAACGTCATAGCTAAGTAATCCTCTCTAAGCCTTATAGCGGGGTAAGAAGCTACTAAACCTAATAAGGCCCCCACTACAGCCCCTAATATTAACATAAGTAGGAAGGTGAGCATAGCTATATCGGCTCTTTGAGCGAAGAAAGTACTTACCTGCGTACCTACTATTACGTTGTACAATTTATAATTAGCTAAGTACATGGAGTTAACGCCAGCTAACGGAGCTATTAACCTAGCCGTTAGGGAACCTGTTACGAAAGCCCCCCCCGCGAAGAACATTACCTTACCGAAGTTAGGTATTCCCGTATAACCGTATTCGAGATTTAAACTCACGGATAACATTAAGTAAAACGAATAGAAAGAGGCTAAATCTATGAAGAACCTGATGGGGTTCCTGGTGATCGATACTAAGGCTAAGAACCATAAAGGCAAGGGGAGGAACTTAAGTACCTTAAGCCCTACCTTCACCTTAACCCCTCCTAATTAACCTCCCAAAATTTATAGACGTTAAACCCCTGGGTACCAGTAATAAGGTTACTATGAGGACTACTAGGGGTATAGCGGGCCTATAGGAAGTTGATAAATTAAAAGGCGGACCTGAAAGTATACTAATTCCCATTATTTCGGCGAAACCGGTTACGTAACCACCTATTATCGCTCCGAATACGCTTTCTAAACCACCTAAAGTCGATGCAGCGAAGGTCTTTAGTAATAGTTCCCAACCTAACTCGGGACTAGTAGGTATCCTGAAAGGTAAAAAGGCCCCTGAGAGGCCTGCTAAACCCCCTGCTATAAACCATGAAGTGGAGTAGACCTTATTTACGTTTATACCCAGAGTACTCGCTAAGTTAGGGTTTTCTATGGCAGCTCTCATAGCTATACCGAACTTAGTTTTAGTTAAGAAGAGGTAAAGGAAGAGCGTTATTAGTGCTACCGCTAAAGTAGAAGTTATGGTAACTAGTGGTATTTCATAAATACCGAACTTTAACGTTCCTTCCTTAAACCCCTTTATTACATAATAGGTTAACCCCCTATAATAGGTCCTCTGGAGGGAGCTCATAATGTCTGCGTATACGTGAAGTGCGCTCCTAATGATTATCTCTAAGGCTATGGAGGCTACCATTAATACCACTATACTAGCCCTCCTCCTCGATAGCGGCCTATACACGAAAAGGTAAGAGAGCAGGGATAAGGAACCACTACCCAGGAAGGCTAAGGGGAAAGTTAAGTACGGGTTAAGAGAGTAAGTCCTACAGATAGTAAGGACTATGTAAGCTCCTACCGTAGCCATATCGCCGTGGGCGAAGTTAGGTATCTTTAAGGTTAAGTAAGTTAACGTTAACCCTATAGCCATTAAGGTAATTAAGTTACTAAATAATAAGGAGTCGAGTAATACCTCTACTGATATCATGGCTAGCTTACTTTACACCTAAATAGGTCCTAGCTAGGTCCCTATCGGATAGTAAGTCATTAGGATCGCCTAAGAAGATCTGTTTACCGGCTACTAATAAGAGCGCTCTATCGCATATTTCTAAAGCGCTCCTCGCGTTCTGCTCTACTAAGATTACACCCTTACCTAATACATCGCGTAGCTCCGTTATCTTCCTTAAGAGTTTCTTAACTACCTTAGGCGCTAAGGCAGCCGTGGGCTCATCTATCATTAGTACCTTAGCTCTCCTCATCAAAGCCATGGCCATAGCTACCATTTGCCTTTCTCCTCCACTTAAATTCCATACTTTCCTACCTAGGTACGGAGCTATATAAGGCAGGAAGGAAAGTACTTCTTCCATTCTCTCCTTAAGTTCCTCCTTACTTAAAGTATAACCAGCCATCATTAAATTCTCATAGACCGTTAACCTTTCAAAGGTATTTCCTATTTGCGGTAAGTAAGCTAATCCCCTCTTGGCTTTAACGTGGGGCGGTAAACCTGTTATATCCTCACCTTCAAAAACTACCTTCCCACCGTGTACTGTAGCTAATCCGAATATAGCTTTAAGTAATGTACTCTTACCGCTACCATTAGGGCCTACGACGGCTAAGATCTCCCTCTCCCTTACCTCGAAACTAACCCCGTAAAGTACCTTAAGTTTATCGTAGCCCGCCTTTAGTTCCTTTACCGCTAACAACTTTAACCACCTAAGTAAGATCTTACTACTGAGGGGTTGGAAATTACTTCCTCAGGGGGCCCTCTAGCGATAATCTCCCCTTTATGCATTGCGTAAACGTAATCTACGTAATCTAATACTATATCCAGCCTATGTTCTACTATAAGGAATGAGATCCCTAACTCCTTCCTTACATTAGTTATGTACTCCATTATATCGTAAGCTAGCTTAGGGTTAACGCCAGCTACGGGCTCATCCATTAGTATTATTGAGGGATCGCTCATTAAAGCCCTGCCTATTTCCAGTAATTTCATCTGACCCCCGCTTAACTCCGAAGCCCTTCTATTCCATAGCCTCTCCAAGTGAAGTAACTCCATAACCCTAAACGCTTTCTCCTCTAATTCCTCCTCTTCCCTCATCCAACGCCTCCTCCTAAACACAGCTGATATCGGCTTCTCGCCCAATTGGTTCTTAGCAACTACCATTAAGTTCTCCAATACCGTTAACCTTAGGAAGGGCGAGGGGATTTGGAAGGTCCTTACTAGGCCTAGCGAATAAACTTCGTGGGGCGGTAAACCTGTTATATCCTTACCCCTTAATAATACCTTCCCCTCGTCCGGCTTATATATCCCGCTTATAACGTTTATTAAGGTAGTCTTACCACTACCATTAGGACCTATCAACATGGTTATAGTGCTAGGTACTACACTTATATTGACCCCTTTAAGGGCTACTAACCCTCCGAACTTCTTTACTACCCCTAGGGCATCGAGCTCGGATTTCATTATATTACACCTTGAATATTTTAATTAAAATAAATAATTGTTTTACCTTTATACTCATTACTTACCATAGAATGTAACCTTATCGGTTATATAGGAGTACATCCCAGCTATCTCCCATACGTACTTCTTACCCTTCTTAACTACGGACCATATAGCGTAGTCTCCGAAAGCCCTATCACCATTAGCGTCTAATATGGTCCAACCGCTTACGCCGAAGTAGTGAGAAGCTACGTCTGGAAGTATCTTAGCTATCGTTTCACCATCGTAACTTCTAGATTCTATTATAGCTAAAGCTACTACCCAAACGGCATCGTAGACGTTCAATGAATAAGCATCAGGAGCTTCGCCGGCTCTTTTCTCGAACCTCTTTGCGAACTCCCTCTGCTTAGGACTCATAGCGGGCTGGAATAGCGTACTTGGGAAGCCCCCTAATTTAGCCATTATAGGCCCTACTTCCTCAACCATTTTAGTAGATTGAGCGGTACCATCGGTACCGAACCACTTTACTTTCATTAATACCGGATCGTCCCTAGCTACCGTTAGTATGCTTATACCATCGTCCTCGAATGATATCATTAGTACACCTACATCGGGCCCAGCGCCAAACCTAGAAACTATAGATGAGAGCCTCCTAACCTCAGGGGAGAGATCCTTAGAGGCAGGATCGTACCTTACGCCCTCTACTACCCCTCCTATTCTCTCAAAGTTAGCTTTAAAGGCGGCGAATAATCCATCTCCCCAAGCGTCGCCCCTATATATTACAGCTACCTTCTTTAAGCCTAAGGCTTCAGCTAATTTAGCTAAGGCCTTGCCTTGGAATAAGTCAGTAGGTACGAACCTAAAGATGTAATCGCCAGGTATAGCTAGTTGGAAGGCCGTAGAGGATTGGCTTATAACTACTATTCTGTTCGAATCAGCAAAGCTCTTTATGGCAGCTACCTCAGAGCTAGCCATAGGCCCTATTACTACCTTAACCCCTTGGGCCGCTAACGACGATAACCTAGCTAAGGCCTCCTCTGGCGAAACCTTAGTGTCCTCTATGTACAATTTGAATTTAACGTTTAACCCTAGTTTAGCTACGTAAGCGTTGACGTCCTCTATAGCCATTTGAGCGGCTATGGCTTCCCTCTTCCCGAAGGTGGAGAGAGGGCCGCTCATGGCTAATAATGCGCCTATAGGTATTTCTTTAGGTAAGCCGTCAGCGTAAAGCGAAGGCGCTGCTATTAAGCAAGATAGTACTAAAGCAGTTATTATTCCGGCGACTTTAATCGCCCTATTCATATATTACACCTTTTTTGACTCGGTAAGTATTAAGTTACTCATATATAAACAAATCAGTTTACTTATTAGCAATTTATATTAATAAAAAGTAAAAAAAGTATTTGGGGAAATCCTTATTTATACCTTAACTTGCTCTAATTTAATGCCTCTTGAAATTCGTCCCCTTTAAAGGCCTTTACACTCCCTTAAAGGGGCTTTATTTATAAATTCCTCTACCTCCTTTAAGTTCTTAGGTCCCTCCATGGGTCCGAACCT